>CAZTAR010000138.1:0-10556 GCA_964611695.1 uncultured Planctomycetaceae bacterium
AAAGACGCCTCGGAAAACCCGAAGACTCCCACTGGTGAGAAAGGCGGGTTAGAGCCTTTTGCGAGAAAACGTGACGTCCGGCCCACGTGTCGGATGTCACGTTCAAACTGAAAACGCTCTTGAGTGCATCTTGTCGCACCATTTTCAACAAGCCTGGGAATAGTAACTCCCCAACTCCGACAGCCCGGCAATGGTCGCGCGTTGGCCGGCTTGGACATTCGCGAGTTTGCCGTCGCGATCCAACAGGACCGCCTGCCACCCGCTTTCCACGGTGAGCCGCACATCGGCGATGGGGGTGTCGCCGACGCAGAGGATGTTCTCGGGTCGGACCCCAAGCTTCTCGGTGATTCGCCGGTAATACTTCGGATTACCCTTGGCCGCGCCGACCGTGGCACAGTCGAAGTAGTGCTCGATCTTCGGCATGAGCTGCCGGCCCGCCGAACCCAACATGAAAGGCGGCAGCGTCGTGAATGTGCAGACCCTCTTTCCGGCGGCCTTGGCCGCGTCGATCGCCTCCAGTGAATCGGGATACAGCGTCATGTGCTCGCGCTGTTCGTACATCGCCGTGAGGGATGTCAGCAGGTCAATGGAGACGGAAACCCGCATTAAGGCGAAAACCTGCGCCAGGTAATCAGTCCAGCTTTCGATGCGCCGCCGCGGCGCTTCTAATAACAAGACCGCCTGCCGAGCTGTGTCGAATGCCCAATAGCTGATTTCGACGCCGAATCGAGCCAGAAGCTCCTGAACCTCGACGGACGTGACGTGCCCCGCCGACCAATTGGCCAGAGTTCGGTGGACATCAAAAAGAACAACTTCTATCGACATTTGGGAAGCCATTGTCGCGTGATCGAGGACAGGTCGCCAGCCGTGCTGAATGGCTTTTCGGGTAGTGGTTCACTTTGACCTGTGGGTGCCACTGGCAGCTTGCTGCCAGTGCCGATACCGGCGGAAAAGCTTTGCTTGACGACCAAAGTGAACCACAACTGCTTTTCGAGTCAAATTCAACCAAGAACGCCCGGCGTTGGCCGAGGGACACCTCGCACCATGCGCCAGGGCGGCACGGTCCAGCCACGTCTGGGCCGTGCAGCACGTGAGGCACGCCACGGCCAAGCTGTCGCTTGACCGTGCCACCCTACAGTCGAGCGTAAAACATCATTCGCTGGTTCCAGAGTCCATCCCAGCATGGGTTTGCTCCAGAATGGGCGGTGGTACTCCGATAATTCATGTAGCGGGCGCGATGCCAGGCGAGCAGGACTGCAATGGAATTGCGCGCAACTCAATGAAGCGCAATGAGTTGTGGCGAATTCTTTCGCATGAAAAGTTGCCGGGAGTTACCCGAGCCATACAATTCAATAGGGTACGATAGCTTATGAGACTATTGGCCGTGCCAAGAGGCGTTTGATGTTTCTCAAGATCGACAAAGACCGCCAGAGATTCCGCCAGATTGTCAAAGGCAAGATCCGGGACGACTTGCGCAAGTTCCTCTCTCGCGGCGAGCTGATTGGCAAGGAAGGCAAGAAGCTCATCAGTATTCCAGTCGCGGGCATCGAGTTGCCGCACTTCCGCTATGGCGACAACAGTGACGGGGGCGTCGGTGCGGGCGAGGCAGAGGCGGGTGATCCCGTGGACGGCAGTGATGGCGAAGAAGGCCCCGGTGGCACGGAGCCTGGTTCGCACATCATGGAGGTCGAAGTCTCGCTGGACGAGTTGGCCGACATCCTCGGCGAGGAGTTGCAGCTCCCGCGAATCGAGCCCAAGGGAAAACACCAGATCACATCGGAGAAGGAGCGATACAGCGGCATCCGTCATGCCGGCCCCGAGTCGTTGCGCCACTTCAAGCGGACTTTCCGCGCGGCGCTGCGCCGTCTCATTATGGCGGGAATGTACGATCCGGCGAACCCCGTGATCGTACCCATTCGGTCGGACAGGCGTTACCGCAGTTGGAAGACGGTCCGCAAACCGCAATCCAACGCACTCTTGATCTACATGATGGACGTGTCAGGTTCAATGGGCGACGAACAGAAGGAGCTTGTCCGCCTAGAGGCGTTCTGGATCGACGCCTGGCTGCGTCGCAACTACGAGGGCATCGAGAGCCGTTACATCGTTCACGACGTCCGTGCCGCGGAGGTCAATCGCGAAACGTTTTTCCGGATTCGCGAGGACGGCGGCACGAAGATTTCCAGCGCTTTCAGGTTATGCCGCGCCCTCATTGATACACACTACAGCCCCGACGAATGGAACATCTACATCTTCCATTTTTCAGATGGCGACAACTCCAGCGAGAGTGATTCCAAGGAATGTTGCGAACTCGTGCGGAACCACCTGCTGCCGCATTCCAACATGTTCGGCTATTGCCAGGTCGCCAGCGCCTACGGAAGCGGCAACTTCATCAACGTAATCCATGAACACCTCAAGGACGAAGAAAGCGTCATCACGAGCCAGGTGAACACCAAGGATGACATCTACGACTCGTTGAAGACCTTCTTCTCGCCCGGCAAGTGATACGGCGGAACCTCTATGACGCTTCAGCAAACCAGACCCGATATCGCCAAATGGGCGGATGAAATCGCGGATGTCGCGCGCGCGGCTAAACTGGATTTCTTCGAAACGATCTTCGAGGTTGTCGATTTCAATACCCTCCAACAGATCGCGGCATACGGGGGTTTCCCGCAGCGTTACCCCCACTGGCGGTTCGGAATGGAGTACGACCGTCTCCGCAAGCAGCACGTTTACGGCCTCGGCAAGATCTACGAGATGGTCATCAACAACGATCCATGCTACGCCTACCTTGTAAACGACAACTCGGATGTTGACCAGAAACTCGTCATCACCCACGTCTATGGCCACTGCGACTTCTTCAAGAACAACCAATGGTTCTCCATGACGAACCGCAAGATGATGGACGAGATGGCGAACCACGCCACGCGCGTCCGGCGGCACATGGATCGGTTCGGCTATGAGGTCGTCGAGCGATTCCTCGACACCTGCGTGTCGTTGGACAACCTGATCGATCCGCAATCGGTCTTCAGGCAGAAGACGAATCACCGGCAATCCGGAAAGCAAGTTGCCGATGAGCGGGATGTTGAAAATGAAATCGTTCGCTACAAGAGCAAACGGTACATGGAGAACTGGATCAACCCCCCGAAGGATGCTCACAAACAGCGGGAAGCGCT
The DNA here is from genome assembly GCA_964611695.1 of uncultured Planctomycetaceae bacterium. Lineage (GTDB taxonomy): Bacteria > Planctomycetota > Phycisphaerae > UBA1845 > UTPLA1 > CAZTAR01. The sequence continues at coordinate 3,174 of CAZTAR010000138.1, forward strand.
CCTCGCCAAGCGGGCCAAACAGAAGAAGGCGCTGCCCGAACGACCGTTGCGCGACGTGCTGCAATTCCTATTGGCGTATGCGCCGCTCGATGATTGGGAGGCGGACGTCCTGGCGATCGTCCGCGAAGAGGCCTACTACTATGCCCCGCAAGCACAAACGAAAATCATGAACGAGGGGTGGGCGACATTCTGGCACAGCCGGCTCATGACCACACGCATCCTCGGCGACGACGAGTTGATCACCTATGCCGACCACCACAGTGGCACCGTCGCCGCACAGCCAGGCCAGATGAACCCCTACAAGATCGGCGTCGAGTTGTTCCGGGATATCGAGGACCGCTGGAATCGGGGGCGGTTCGGCAGGGACTACGAAGAATGCGTGTCAATGGAGGAAGGCCGAAAGTGGGACAAGAAGCTAGGGCTCGGCCTCGACAAGATCTTTGAGGTCCGTCAGATATACAACGACGTGACGTTCATCGACGAATTCCTCACGCAAGAGTTCGTCGATCGCTTCAAGCTGTACCACTACCGGTATGACCCGTCAACGCGGCGGATGGTCGTGGTGAACCGGGACTACGAGAAGATCAAGGCTCAATTGCTCTTCATGTTGGCCAACCATGCCCAGCCGTACATCTACGTCGTGGACGGCAACTACGCCAATCGAGGCGAGTTGTACATGGCCCACAAACACAACGGCGTTGACTTGGACATCAAGTTTGCCGTGGAAACCCTTAAAAACGTTCAGCGGGTGTGGCGACGCCCCGTACACCTGCAGGCGATGATCAACGATGAGATGGTGTTGTTCAGCTTCGACGGCGAACAATCACAACAGCAGAAAGTCCACGGCGACCTGCCTGAACCAGCCCATTCGGTCTAACCCTCCCCGTTCTGAAGCGCAGTGATAAACCGTGTTCCGACTGACCCAAGTCGAAACCGAGTGCCCTGTCACTGCTCAACGGATGGACGGCACGGTCATCTGGTGCTTCGGAGAATAGGAGAGGCTTGAATCGGGCTGTGGCAACCAGCATTGTTGCCTACATGTTCACTGTTTGTCAGGTGGGGTGTCGCTGCCGTGGCCCCGAAATTCCTGAATGATCTGGGCGCAAAGTTTCACGTCGCCCTTAATGTGTCCGAGAAGCTCTCGGACCGTGGCTGCGTCGTCCACGACTCTCATCGCGTGGTCCGTTCGCAGAAGGATTGCGCCAAGAGGATTGTTGAGCTTGTGGGCGAGGGCCGCAATCGCACGATCGGTAGATCGTCCAGACTCGATGCGTTCATGCTCGAGTTGCTCGACTCGTGCTCGAAGTGTCTGAACTTCGTCACGATTGGAAGAGTGCGTCGCATTATCCTCGCACATCATAAGTCCTACTCAGGCCGACTCGGGGGCCGGCTGTTTCAGCCTTTGAGAGCGCTCGACGATGAGTACCCCCAACTTTTTTCCCGGCCTCTAGGCAACGTGTGCCGCGGGAAGCTCGGCTTCTGACTCGGCAGCGATGGCGGCGGCCCGGGGCCTGTAAACCTTCGGCAAGTCCTTCGCAGGCATGTGCTCAACTGCCCACTGTACTTCCTCACCGGTGACCGCATCCACCATCGGGATCCGCGCCGGTACCAGGCCGTCCCAGACCTCGATCGGCCCACGTTTCAGCCTGTTCGCCCAACTAGTCATTTTCGGAGCCGTAAAAACCAAACCGATATGTCCGACGATCTGGAAGAGAAGACGCTTGGCAAAAAGCGGGTCCCGACCGATCTTCGATAGCACCCGCAGGAAGTTGATTGGGTTGTAGAACGTCCAATAGGCACGGAGGACATTACGCTCTTTCTGCCACGGCTCGTCGTGTCTGCTCGCGACGACGTGATTGCCATCTTGAAATGCCTGGGGGACAGGAACACCGCCGACGTTCTTGAAGAGAATCCGGTCCTTCGCCGCCTGCTCGATATCGCGAGAGCCCACGGCGGGCCCCAGGTAGGTACATTGATAAGAGACGGCGCCAATGTCGAACATGTACCGCGCCTGGTTGAGTAATCCGGCCAGGTCGCCCTTTTTCGAACGCAACGGCTGATCGTCGCTGTGAATCATCATTGCCATCGGTTCGATTCGCAGTTTCTGCATCAACGTGAAGAGTTCCTTCACATGCCCATCGTTCTGACCTTTATTGACCAGACTGCCCGTGATGTCCTCGATGCCGAACCAGATCGCGCGCAGGCCCGCCGTACGGCACAACGGAAGGATATCGCGATTCTTGAAAACGTCGTGTTGGGTGCCCTCGGTATAAAACCGCACGTGCCGGCCCAATGGCAAACCGCCCGTGGTTGTTTTGGCCAGTTCGGTCATCAGCGAAACGACGGTCTCTCGCTTGTTAAAGAAGTTGTCATCCGTGCCGAAGAATTCGACAATGCCGAAGTTCTCGTGGATGTGCTTGATTTCCGCGGCAAATCGTTCGGGACTTTTATGTCGCCATGTCCGCTGATTCGCCGCGGGAATCGGGCAGAAGGTGCATTTGAACTTGCACCCCTGTGATGCGATGATCGAGGCAATCTGAGAACGCTTACCGACTTTGCGCGGCGGGTAAGGATGAGCCGCCAGTTCGCGCTTACGGTGCGGCGGTTCGAGTAGGCGGTAGCCCGCGTCCGGCATCGGCAATTCGTCGAGATCCCGCAATAGCCTTTGCACGCCGGTGTTGACGGCCACGGGTCGATCCGGCGGCGCGTCCGGCGCGAGATAGACAAGGCCCAACACCCGATCCAACTCGCCGGTGGTTCGCACACGATCGAACGCAGCCCTCGCGGATTCGTCAGGTGTTTTGTGCTCAAGAACCGTCAGCAGGAAGTCCAACAGGACGTAGGCCTCGCCGGTGGCGACACAATCGGCGCCGATACCCTTTTCGGGGCCCAAGTCGAAATAATCCGTCGGCTCGTAAATCGCCTTCGGACCACCGGCGAGAATCAAAGGCCGCTTGTCGCCGAGGCGATGGGCGTCGCGAATCAGGTCGTAGGAGGGTTCCGCGTGGACCTGCATCGCCGAAACGAGCATGAGGTCCACCGGCTTGCCGTCCAGCTCGGCCATGCTCGGTCGAAAATTCGGCGTCCATTGTTGGAGCACGATTCGAACATGCTTGAAGCCCGCGGCATCCAGACAGTCGGCGAGGGTTCGCACCGAACAGGGAGCCATGCGTTTATCGGCATACCAGTACGGCAGCATGCGGGTACGGAAATCGAATGCGTATGCAATCACGACGCGGAGATCGTGGGCGTTCTCAAGCTGACGCAGTTTGTTGATCGCTTCGCGAAACGTGCCGTCGGGCAGGTGGACATCGTCCTTCATGCGGCGTGGCAAATCCAAAGGTCTCTCCCGTGATGCGGATGTGTCCGAAACAGCACCCCAGATGGGCATCGGGGTGACTCACCTCATGAATGCTCGACGCCCGCACAGATGATGAGTATATCAGACGACATCTGGTCAGGCGAGTCAAGCGGGCTTGTGCTTCGGTACGGTGTGAAGCCGGGTAGGTCAGCCGTGTAGGTCGGGTCCCCAGGCCCGACACAGACATTTGTGGAGTGTTGATGGATTGCCGGTTCTGCCACTACCTATCTGATAGAAAATAGAGAGGGCCTTGCTGTCTTTCTGAAACCTCTCCAAGTGCTCTCCTACAATGTCAGGAGCCGGATTCGCATAACCCGACATTGCGAACCTGTGGTCATTTGGGCAACGCAGGCCCTTGCATCAGGATGTCCGGAGTTTTTGACAGGCTCTTTCCGCGCACGGTACAATTGTGCGATTGCGCGTTTTCGATGACGTCCGATAGGGACATATTTATGATTAAGGAAATTCATCGGCCCCGCACAGTGGACGAGGCGGTCCGACTTAAAGAAACGCTGGGAGACCAGGCAGTCTTCCTGGCGGGCGGGACGGAGGTCAATTCGAGCACCTTTGTGTTCTCCGGAGAACATCTTATCAATCTCGCCGGTCTGGGGCTGGGCGGGATTCGCGTGACGGACGATGAGTTGGTCATTGGCGCATCCTGCACGATTGCCGAACTGCTGGACTCAACGGATATTCCCAATTGCCTTCGGACTGCCTGCCTGAACATCGTCAACCGAAACATTCGGAATGTCGCGACGCTCGGCGGGCATCTGGTCTGTGGCAAATCATGCAGTGATCTGGTGCCAGTGCTCGTGACTCTGGAATCGGTGGTGGAAGCGGCTAGCGCCGGCGGCACATGCGATATGCCTGTCTTGGATTATGTGGAACTCGCAAGTAAACCTCTCGTCACAAAGATCAGAATTCCGAAGGTCGGCGCCGGCCGTCTGGTCGCGGTCGACAAGTACTCGCGAACCTCGAACGACCTTTCGATCCTCGCGGCGGCCGTCGCGCTGAGCCGAGATGGCGATTGCATCCGTGATCCCATCATCGCTGTCGGAGGCGTGGCCCGTCATGTGATTCGACTCGGGGGCGTCGAGGGCATGCTGGATGGCGAAGCGTTACCGACCCCAGACACGATCGAGGGATGGGTTTCTGATGAGGTCACCCCAATATCTGATGTCCGCGGCAGTGCCGAATTCAAGCGATACCGGGCCGGCGTGCTCGTCGCGACGAGCATCCAGCGAGCCTACCACGGGAAAAGTGAGGGGACCCGGTGAAGATATCCGTTCAACTCAATGGAGCGGCCAGGGAGTTCGAGACCGAGCCTGGCGAGAAGGTCCGTGATCTGCTTCAGCGGAAAGGGATCACCTCCACGCGGAACGGCTGCGACGGCCATGGGGTGTGTGGCGCCTGCGCAGTTCTCCTCGACGGGAGGCTGGTAAACTCGTGCCTGTTGCTGACGGCTCAGATCGATGGCCGGCAGATCCACACAGTCGATTACCTTTCGAAAAATCGGGAGTTGTCCGCCGTGCAATCCGCGCTGGTTGATGCCGGCTCTGTTCAGTGTGGGTATTGCACGCCTGCGATCGCCCTGGCGGTTCACGAACTTCTCACCAAGTGTGACCAGCCGACGCGTGAGCAGATCAAGGATGCGCTGTCCGGTGTCTTTTGCCGCTGCACCGGCTATGAGCAGATGTTTGCAGCCGTCGACCTGGCGTGCAAGCGGTTGAACGATCCGCAGTTCACGAGCCAGATGGCGCCGGAGTTCCGCGACAACCTGCGCGTTGTCGGCAAGGTGAAACGCAAGGTGGATGGGGCCGTGTTGGCCCGCGGCGAGTCGGCCTACGTGGAGGATCGAGTCCAGCCAGGCGCCTGCCACCTCAAGATGCTCCGCAGTCCACACGCCCACGCCTATATCACGAGCATCGATACGCGAGAGGCCGAGGCCATGCCGGGCGTGGTGCTGGTCGTGACGCACAAGAACGGCCCTCAAGCCTACTACAACCAGGCTGGGCAGGGATTCCCCGAACCGTCACCCTATGACCGTCGAATGTTCGGGGAGAAGGTCCGGCACGTTGGAGACCGTGTAGCTGCGGTTGTGGCCGAGTCATCGGAGATCGCCAAGGCGGTGATCGAGAAAATCAAAGTTGAATACGAAGTTCTCGAACCGGTGTTGACGATCGACGCCGCCGCAGCGGAAGGTGCTCCGCGCATCCACGACAGTGTTCTCGAATACGTCGTCGGCGCTCCGCCGGACCTGGACAACAGCAAGGCTGAACCACGCGACGGCAAGATCATTTACCAGTTTCCCATCCACGCTGATCCGCGTCGCAACATCGCGGCATACGTGGACGGCGGCATCGGGGATGTGGACAAGGGCTTCGCCGAGGCAGACGTGATCGTGGAGCGGGAGTACGAAACCGCCCAGGTACAGTGTACGCCGCTCGAGCCGCACGTCGTGTACACGCGAATGGAACGGGGACGCCTGGTGATCCACGCGTCGACCCAGGTGCCCTGGCACGTCCGGCGTATCGTGGCCAGAGTGCTCGACATCTCGGAGAACAAAATCCGCGTGATTAAGGAGCGCGTGGGGGGCGGCTTCGGTGCAAAGCAGGACATCGTCCTTGAAGAGGTTGCGGCCTATTGCACCTGGGTCACGGGTCGAAGCGTGCTCTTCCGATTCAATCGCGAGGAAGAGTTTATCGCATCGAGGACCAGGCATCCGATGAAGGTGCGGATCAAACTGGGGGCGAAGCGGGATGGTCAACTGACATCCATTCTCATGGATCTCAAGGCCAACACGGGCCCCTATGGTTCGCATAGTCTGACCGTCCCGATGAATGCTTGCTCGAAATCACTACCCCTGTTTCTGTGTGAGAATGTCAAGTTCGTTGTCACCACGTACTATTCCAATATCCCGCCCGCGGGGGCCTACCAGGGTTATGGCGCTCCGCAGGGTTCCTACGCGTTGCAGATGGCGGTTGCCGAACTCGCCGGCGAATTGGACATGGACCACCTTGCGCTCATTGAGAAGAACCGTGTGCGTGATGGCTCCATGCTCGAGATACTCAAGTGCCTGGGCGAAGGACGGGAAGGGACGGCCCAGGAAGTTTCCAGTTGCGGACTGGGACCGGCCCTGAAGGACGGATCGAAGATGATTGAGTGGGGGCAGCGAGAGGAAAGTGGCGATCCGGATGTTCGGATTGGCAAGGGAGTCACCATTGTCCAACAAGGATCGGGTTTGCCAGGGCTCGATTCGGCCAATGCCGCGATCTCCATGTTGGGGGACGGGACCTTCATGCTCTTAAGCGGAGGGGCGGACCTGGGGACCGGCCTGGATACGGTGACGACGAAGATGGCCGCGGAGTGTCTCTGCACGACCATGGGTGACATTGCCCTGATCTCGGCTGACACGGATGTGACACCGTTCGACACCGGCGCTTATGCGTCCAGCGGCACTTACTTCTCCGGCGGCGCCGCGCTGAACGCCGCCCTCGCCATGAAAGGCAAAATCCTGGAGATTGCGGCGGAGATGCTGAAAGAGCCGGTGGGCGATCTTCAGCTTATTTTCCGTTCCACCGTCAAGGGTCACAATGGTTCGGTGAGTTACGAAGAGATCGCTCGTTTTGCAGAGACCGGCACGGGCCCCGGACTGCCGACCGCCACGGGTCGCTTCATTACTGACAAGGCTTCGTTCCCTTATGGCGCGCATTTCTGTCAAGTTGCCGTGAACACGCGGACCGGCGAAGTCAAGATTCAGAAATATTATGCGTTGCAGGATTGCGGCACGCCGATCAACCCCGAACTGGCGATGGGACAAATCTACGGAGGCGTGCTCAAGTCGATCGGCCATTCCATGTGGGAGGAGATGATCCTCGACAAGGACGGCCGCTGCCTGAACGCTAACTTGTTGGACTACAAGGTGCCGACGATCGCAGATCTTCCTGATGACTTCCGCGTGGAGCTGGTCGATGTCTACGATCCATTTGGACCGAATGGCTCCAAGTCCGTTGCTGAAATCA
>CAZTAR010000139.1:0-10497 GCA_964611695.1 uncultured Planctomycetaceae bacterium
TGGGTGCCACTGGCAGCTTGCTGCCAGTGCCGATACCAGCGGAAAAGCTTCACTTGACGACCAAAGTGAACCACTACTCGGTTTTGCGAACTTCCCTTGAATGCCACTTGGATGCCACATGCAGAGAAATGCACCGGTCAAAACCAAAACCCACGCGCCAACCTTGAATCCGTGTCCGCGCCTTGATTGGTTGGGAATCGCAGCCTGTGCAACCGTGGCCTGTCTGATCCTCGGGCTTTCCTGGTTCAAGCTCGCCAGCCTCGACATCGGATACCACCTTGCCTACGGGCAGCACTTCCTCGACTCCGGAGAAATCGTCGGACGCGATCCGTTCCTCTATCCCGAGAATGCCGTCTCGTTCGTGAACGCCAACTGGGGCAGCCAGGTGCTCATGGCGATTCTCGCGCCACAAGCCGCGCCGATCGGGCTCTTCATTCTCCGGATCCTTCTGATTGCAGTCATCTTCACGACGATGGCTCATCTCGTCCGCCGTGAAACACAATCGTGGTTGGCGGTCGCATTGGCTTGCCTGATCGCGGCACTGGCCGGCTACGAACGGTTCAGCATGCGTCCGGAGTTGTTCAGTTATGCCGTCATGATGGTGATGCTCGTCTTGCTGGTGAGAGGGCTCAAAAGCTGGCGCAACATCTGCGCGATCGCCCTCCTCCAAGCCACCTGGGTCAACCTGCACAGCTACTTCCTCGTCGGAATCCTCATGACGGGATGCTGTCTGGCCAATGGCCTCTGGCGGTGGTTCTCGACACGACGTCATGTGGAACACGCTGCCGAGTCGCGACGAAACGCACGACTGTTGGCGATTGCCCTCGCGCTCCAAGCCGTCGCCTGTTGCGTCAACCCCTGGCACATCCGAGGCGCGGCCTTTCCGCTGATCACGCTGCAATTCCTCCACGGCGAAGAAGTCATGGGAGGCACGGCCCAACACACCTCACAGAGCGCCTGGTCCGAGATATCCGAGTTTCATTCCCCGTTCAGCTTCCATGGGCAAACCGGCTATGGACGAACCATTACGGCCTTTTTCGTACTTCTCGCCGTTGTCGGGACTGGAATCATCGCCCTTCTCGTGAAGCGGCAATCGGGCATGGCATTGATGGTGCTGCTGTTCCTGCTCATGTCCTTCCAGATGCGCCGCAACATCGCCCAATTCGCCTTCGTGGCCTCTCCACTGACCATCGCCGCGATCTTCCAAGTCGCGCGACAACCCTTCATAATGCCGGATTGGGCCAAGGCGGGACAAGTCGCCCGGATCCTGCTCGCCCTAGCCACGATCGGCGTATCGGCCTGGTGGATCACGGGAATCGTCAACGGTCGGTTCTACTTCAGCGAACGCCGCATCACCCGAGAATTCGGCGCGGGGCTCAGCCGCCGGACGTTCCAGGCCGGGGCCACGCAATGGCTCGCGGCCCATCCCGACCTTACCCCCCGCCTCTTCGTGGATTACTTCTCCTCCAGCAACACACTTCCCTGGATGCCGGACCGCTTCAAGCTCTTCGTCGATACCAATACCTTCGCGGTCGAAGATAACACCCTGCGGACTGCCTTCGACGTTGGCCTGGCAAAAACGCCGCATGGCCCATTCTTCGACAAGTTCGGCATCAATGTCGTCCTCCTCCACTGCGGCCCCGATACACAACTTCTCGTGCGAAACATGGAAAAAGATCGTGCCGCCTGGGCACTTGCCTACTTGGATCAACACGCCGTGGTCTTTGTCCGGCGTATTCCGGAGCACGAAAAAACCATCCTGGCCAATGAGGTCTCGGCAGCCCGGATCGATCCGATGGCCTGGATCGCCGCCTTGGCCGGCCCGGCGCTTGAGAAAGCGACGACCCTCGGCACGATTGCGAATGTCCCGATGTCCCTCGGTTGGGATGGCCTGGCGGTCCCACTCCTGGAAGAAGCGATCAGCCTAGCCTCGAACTACCACGAGGCCTGGCTCAATCTGGGCATTTGCCACGGCAACCTCGGCAAGGCCGCCGCGAGAGCCAACCAGCTCGAACGGGCAAACCAGTACTGGCAGCAGGCAATACAGTGCTTTCAAAGGGCACTCGAATTGTCTCCCGCCCAATCAGAAGAACACGCCGCCGCCAACGCCTATCTCACCAACTTCAAACAGGCCTTGGTAATGCTCCAAGAACGAATGAACCTCCCGTCCTGACCTTCCCCGATAGAGCCTTTTGGCGTTGAGAGTGTACGCTCCCCTGTAGCATCGGCCCCCCGTGGCCGACGGGAATCACCCGTTTGTTAGACCCCCCACAAGGTCGAACGCTGACCGCTTGCTGACGCGCGCGGCGCTTATCTCCGCCGCGGAAGATGCCATCTCATGCCTAAAATGCTCTAGTTGTAGCGTCCGACGCCCCTGTCGGACGTGATGAACCAACGATTCTCGACGCCTGACAGAGGCGTAGGCTGCAACGTGCATTCTCCAATTGATTGAATTAAACAAACAATAAGTTCCCTTCAAGTCAACTGAATAGAGATAATACAGTAACGATTAATATTAAGTTTACTTTAGGTAAACCATTCCGCCGCAATTCGCCAACATTGACCCCAATAAACCGATTACAAAACGCCAAGTAAACCGAATATTGACATTTCAAGCCTCAGCGGTATAATCCATCCACATGGCCCTCGATCGAATCCAACTTGTCGAAATTCCAAAACCTTGTACCAAGCTTCTCGGGCAAGTCGCCCCGAAAACCCGAATGTACCATAGGTCAGGAACCCGCGAAGAATTCCCCGGCTGGTTCGAGGCAGCCTGGGAGGTCTGCGGCCCGGAAGGCGGGGTCTCGCCCGGGGTAGTGGGCCAGTATGCGGATGTCTCTCGGGCCGGCGTACATAAGCGAATGAAGGAAGAAGGCTTGACCGCTTTTCTCTTTCACCTCACCGGCGGGAAAGAATCGCTCCAAGTGGATGAAGACCTCGCGAAAATGGCCGGCCGGCCCTACACGATCATCCCCTTAGCTGAGTGCCGGCAATGGGCGGCGCTGCTCCAATCCAGGCGGCGCACCAAGAAACACAAAGCGGAAACAGCGTTTCAAGGTTTGCAGGTCGCGGACAACGGCGAAGATTCGTGGCGTCAGTGGTAGACGTGACCTTTCCTCGAACGATCCCCGTCCGCGATCGGTCATGCTTTGCCCTTGGGAGTCTCCGGAGAGGCTGATATCTCCATCTGGAGGAATTCCGCGAGTGCATTCACGGTCAAGAGTTCGCGGAGGCGGCTCGCCTTCGTCGTGCTGTCGAACCCACTCAAATCCAGGAATGGAAACTTCGTTCGGATGGAAGCCAAAGATTCGGCCGTAATGCTGCCATCCTCGTTCATTGTGATGCTGTCGAGGTCCAACATCTTCTCGAAACGGACCTTCACGCCAAACTGCTGCTCGCATTGAAAGGATAGCTCCAGCAGGTCGATGGACTCCCCACCGAGATCCTCGAAGAATCTGGCCGAGGGCTCGATTTCCTCACGATCAATCCCCAGAACATCCATCAGAATCACATACAGGTCTTGCCTGATCTTTTCCACTTCCAACACGATTTGTTCTCCTCTTCTCGTTGCGGAAATCCGCGTTGATTTCTGCGACACCTATAAAGGTTCGGCGCCGATTTGCTCAGCAAGGGCGTCGTATGATTCGTTCACGAATTGCGCGTACACGCTGGTGATCATCGGATGTGCGTGGCCGAGTTGGCGTTGCACAAAAAGGAGGTTTCCCCCAGTCCGAAGGTAGGCGAGGTATCCGTAAGTGTGCCTCAGCAATTGAACACTCGCCCGATTCCCCAACCCGGCCTGTTTCAGGATTCTCACGACGCGACGATACAGACCGGTTCGTTCGAAGGGGCGTCGACGATCACTGAAGACCAGCGGCTGATCGCGGTCAGTCGGTGATACGTTGGCCGGCAATGTGTCGGGGCGGATTTCGTCCACATAGCGACATACGAGCCCACTCACGTGCTGCGGCACATGCACCGTGCGGCCCTCTCCCCGCTTGCTGCGAGTGAGAAAGACAGATTGACCCGTCCCGATGATCGTGTCGCCCACCGTCAGATTGCAGAATTCTGAATTCCGAAGGCCGGAGAAAAGGAGCGATACCACGATGACCTCATCGAGGCGTGCCCGATTGCGATGTTGGTCGGGACCATTTCGCGAACGGTCGCCAAGCCAATCGAGCAGATCGTGAACCCCTTCAAGAGACAGAAACATTTCCTCAGTGATATCCCAGGGGAGCCGCGGCATCATCTTCTCCAATCAGTAATGTTGCTCAGATAATACCGGCATCATTACTAATCTGTCAAGCGCCTTTTTCAAAACTTTTTTCTTTGGGTCGCATCGCGATCAATCCGTGTCGTTGGCGGATATGGCAATTAATCGGAGGTGGTGTTGCGGCAGCGGAGATCAGAACGGTACCCGCGAGGAAGCGGACGGCGTTCGATTCAGCAGGATGAGAGCAACCCGTTATCCACGTCGGCCACGGGGGGCCGACGCTACCGCAAAGTTTGCGTTCTCAGCCTTAACACGCATGAGGAGAGCGCAAAGGGAACGGGCGAGCAGACTGTTGGAGTCTGTCGCCCGTTGTTGTGTTTCTTGTCTGTGTAGGTCAACCTTGCAACTGATGGTGCGCGGTTGTGCCCCTAGGGTTAGCGTCGGCGTCGGAGGAGAACCAATCCGCCAAAACCGAGAAGCGCGATCGTCGCGGGCTCGGGCAGAAGGATGCCTTCGCCGAAAGTCGGATGGTCACCGGTGTAGCCGGCGGGCCAAGACGCCTCGACATTGGCGTTCCCTTCACGAGTCATCCAACCCCAAATCGTTACATTGGCGTCGCCGCCGATATCCGCAAACGGCATGGCCAACTCGTCATCCGCATTGCCTTCTTGCCACCCATAGTAGGTACCGGCGTCGCTCCAGCCGTAGTCCCAGCCGCCGCCGTTCCACGTCGCCAACTCGTACCAGCCTGAACCGCCGGCGTAGTTGTAGATCCTGTCGGGAAGCATGGTGCCGCCGAAGTCTACGCGACCGTAGGAGCCGAAACCACCACCGCTGCCGGGGACACCATCCGTGTCGACAGCGATAAAGAAAGAATCGTTGTCCCAACCCGTGTCACCGAGGTAACGATCCGTGTCATCCCTGGCCATGCCAAAGAACAAGTCGAAATCGCCAAAACCCACTAACAGTTCGTAGGTTCCGCCATCCGGACCCGGCTGGGTGCCCAAGCTGGCAACGTCAGGGCCGGTCCACTCGCCCAGAATACCATCGAAGGTCGGCGCGAAACCGGCAGATGCCGAGGATGCCAACACTCCAACCAATACAAGTGCAAATAGGTGTTTCATTGCTGGATTCCCTCCTCAAAAGACTGAGGTGTTTGTTCAACGCACCTCACACGAAGCGCGCGCTCCGTAGACACAGTTCTTATCCCCACCGCACGAACAGCCGTGCAGTTCCGGGTTTCCTTCACTGGAAAAACATTTTACCAGATGCGAAATCGCAGGTCAACAGTTTGTCAAGATATCAATACCCATCCGAAACGATAATTTCGACTCCTTGCAGTATATGAATCAAAAGAGCTGCGGACCGCGAATGCTCAATGCCATCCGGCACCTTGGACGCTGAAGAGGAGTCTTCAAGAAGAGGTGGTGTCCGATCGCCGAGCCGGATGTCGATTACCACCGGTTAGCCTCGACCGACAGGGGCGTCGGCCGCTACGAATTCAGTGAAACCGTTCTGAGTAACATCGCTCTAGATGACTGTGGAGGCCGGGGTTATGTGACTCCAGGCCGAGCCGCAGCCCAATATTGCCCCCCCGCGTCTCACGGATGAAACCAGAGGCGGGACGCCTGTGCTACACTTTTGGGTGCGACTGAAAGCCTCGTTTTGGCACAATTCTGAGGCAGAAAGCTATTCTCCGAGCATCGCCAGCACGAATTCGTCGATGTCGTCCAGGTCGATCACGCCGTTGCAGTCTAGGTCCCCGGCGGGGTCGAATGTGGGATTCAGGCCGGTGAGCAGGGCCATGAAATACTTGATGTCCTTGCCGTCACGGGAGCCGTCCAAGTTCAGGTCGCCCTCACCGATGCCGGTGCCGGTGCCGACGGACTGGATGCCGGTGAAGGTCCTGTGGTTGACTTTGCTGCCGCCCTCCGGAGATTCTTCGAAGGCCACGATGTCGATTCGGTGGTTCCCGGTAAAGAGCGAACTGTAGGTCTTCGTGAAGACATCGAGGTTTCGATCCGCCTGACCTGGGCCGGGGCTTTGGGCGGTGCCGGCGAGGGTGACGAAATCTGTGTCGTGTTTGTAGTCCAGGAAGACGTGGACGCGATCGATCGTGGTGTCGCTCGCGTGAATCTCCACCGTCAGCGGAACGGATGCCACGTCGCTGTCACACGTGTTCGTGGGTGAGACCATGTCGAAATCGGGGTCTTCCAGGTCGACATACACGACCATCCTGAACTCACCGAAGAGCGGATCCTGGCCAGCCGATCGATGCCGGTAGGCGTTGACGGTGATGTAGTGGTATCCCTCGCCTAGGGCTGCCGCGTCGATTGTCTGGCGGTAGGTGCCGGCGCCACCGCCGTAGAGCGGGGAGTTCTGCGTGAGGAAGTCTTCGAAGCCATAGTCCGGCGCGTCAGGGTCAAGGTAGTCCACGCCGCTGTTGCCGTTGTAGTCTGCGAAGCCCTTGTCGATCCTGAAGACGGCCAGATCGTCCGTGTTCGGATCAGACGGATCGGTCTGGGTCGTCTGCAATTGGATGTCGAACGTGGGCGATGTGATCACGACGACTTCGCTCAATCGACGGTAATAGCCGGAGCCGCCTGCCTCGGGAGGCACAATGGTTATTGTGGCGTTTTCGATGGAGAGCGTGCCGGTCGGAACGGCCGGCCCGTAGACCACGTAGCCGCCGCCGTTGAGGGGTGATCCGCTCCGAGGAATTCGGAAGCCGGAGATTGTCCCGCCGCCGCCGACCGTGATGAGTTCGGGGATGGTGCCGCCCGATGCCGCGGCGTTGCCTGTCAGCTCATGCAGGCGCGTACCGCTCGGGAATGCAGTGTTGAGCGTTTCGCCTAGTGTGTCGTAACCGTTGCTGTGAAGGTCGTTCAGGCCGACCAGTAGATTGTCCTCACCGCCGGGCGTTTGTCGGGTGAAGACGAGGATGCTTGACGTATTGCTATTGCGCGGCATGAGGTAGCCGCGGCCGTATTGGTTGCGAATCTTCACAAGCGTCGGGATGCGGTCGTTGCCGAGGCCGAGTGCGTCTTGCCTGCTGGCGGGTTCCGGGAAATCGCCGTAGCCGAATTGGAGTGCGTTGTAGTAGACGACGCCCGAGCCGGTGCGTAGCAGGACGAAGGCTTGCGCGACGGTGTCATCGAGGTAGTTGCCGCCGTCCCAACCGAAGCTGTTATCGTGGCTTGTCACGTGGTGGACGCCAATGGTGCCGTTGTTGTACCCGTCGATGTTGTCGACGGAGTCGCCCATCACGTCGCCCCAGGAGTGATATTGCGGTTCGCCGACGATGTTGCGGAGCCGGCCAGCTTCGTTAAGGTCAAGGGCGTCACGGTTCGCGAAGTCCCAGTTGCCGGTCGGCGACGGAGGCCACCCGCCGGATCCGTACGGTCCCGCCGGCCTGCGGACCCAATTGACGATGTTGCCGTTTCCTTCGACGGCTTCGACGAAGGAGTAGGGATGCTTCACCACACCGTCGAAACCGATGTAGCGATTGTGCACAGCGGCATCCCACAGATTGTCCCAGAACCACGTCTCGATGTGCTTCGCGGCGTCGAGGCGGAATCCGTCAACGCCGAGAACTTCAAGATAGTACTGCGTGGAACGAAGCAATAACGAAGTCGCGCTCTCGGCCACCGGATCGCCGGCCATGGGGTCGGCGGTATTGTACGAGTAGAAGGTGTATTGCGGCGGGCTCGGGTTGCGATTCGTGCCTGGGTTGGTCGGCGAATACGGGCCCAAATCAGTATCGGGATACAAGCGGTAGTAGTCGGGATCAACCTTGTTGTACAGCGTGCCGGCCGGGATGTTGTCGGAGTCTTCCGCATCCACCGGGTGACGAATCATGTTATGGTTCTTGCCCTGGTCGATGTCGATCAGGCCGAGCAAGCGGCCATCGTACAAGTTGTAGCAGCCGGCGCCGGGATCGTGTGACTGCGGGCAGCCGGCAGCGTACGCGTGGAAGTCTCCATAGTCGTCGCCTTCGTATTCGAGAACGAATCCGGGATAGCCTCCCTGCGCGAGAAAACCGGGGGTGTTGTTGTCCCAGGATGCGTTGTGGTTCATGAGCCAGTCGACGTAGACCTGCACCGAGGCGGAATGTGCCTCCTCGACCATCAGGCGGAAGCTGGATTCCGTGCCGTATCGTGTTGGGCCCGCGTCGCTGCCGAGATCGAATCGATCGAACAAGTCGTAGCCGATGCTGGACGTTCCGCCGGCGCCTTTCTGTGGCGGCGGGAGCCAGAGTGATTCGTATCCGGCCATGAAGACATCCGGCATTCGATGGCGAATGGTATCCCACTCCGCCTCGAAGTATTGGAGGATTGAAACGGGCGTACTGCCCAGGGCAGGGCCGGCCACGAATAGCCCGACCAGCAGTCCGAAGAACGAAGTAGGTTTGATCGCTTTCACAGCTTATCCCTTTAATTGGGTGGAGCCACAGGTGTCAGTGAGCGGTTCCCGGCCAATTCGAGCAAACCGCCCCATCGAGTGCTGACCGCTCCCTCACGGTCTCTGATGGCCGTCGCGCTATCATTGCCGTCGCCCTATAAACGCGCCTGCCCGAGCCATTGGATTATTGGCCCGGGCAAGCGGTCGGTCACGCACGCGCTTTACGCACGACGGTTTTTCGATCGCCCCCCGGCGGAATCGCGTTAGAGTCCGAGCAATGCTTCAACGAAGCCCTGAACGTCTAAGCCGTTCCGATCTCCGTCCACGTTATATTCGGACTTCATCAGGTCGCACTCTCCGAAGTTCGTACCCAATAGCACACTGACAAAGGCGGAGATATCGGCATCATCCACATCGCCGTCGCCATTGATGTCTGCCGGATCAGATCCGCAAGGCACTTGCAGGGTGTACGGCAGGAACTGGTCGCCGGCCACTGTCGTAAGGTCCACACCACTGGGCCACACACCGTTGCTCAGGTCGCAGAGCTCACCACTTGCCGGTGTTTCGCTGGGTAGAATCTGGTTCGACACGTAGCCGGTGTTGCTGACGAGGACGGCCATGACTTTGATGCCGAGTTCGTTCTCAACGTCCGTTGCGGTCAGGCCGAGGTCGGCGAGGGCGAGATCGATTTCCATGCCCGTGTCTACACTACCAGCCAGTGAGACTTCGCCGCCGAGGCAGGCGCAGGGCAAGCCGCTGTGTTCGCAACCGGTGACGCCGAGCAGGTTGGTGTTGTCAAACGCGATCTGGGCACAGTTCGCATTGCCGTCATAGTCCGGGTCCACGGCTTGATCGCCGAAGCCGGTGTAGTTGGTCTGCGTGGTGAGGGCCGTTCCGCCCATCGCGGTCGGGATGTCGGCGCCGTCCCAGGTTGTCGGCGCGGCATAGGTGGCGCTCATGACGTAGGTGGCTACGGAATGGCCAACGGCGTCGGCATCCACGGGATCGATTGGCGGGTCGCCGGCGCTGAGGTTGTCGGTCGGGCAAGAAAATCCCGGCAAGGCCTGGTTGCTCCAGTACCCGCCATCATTCATCAGAATAACCGAAATGGAGATGTTGTTGCCATTGGCCGGCGCCTCGATGAGTGTGCGGTCGAGCGAGAACTGAAGGCCCGTCGTGGCGGTGGCGGCGAGTGCCACCTCGTTGGCACAATTCGTATTGTCCCCATCGACGCCAAGCTCGTTGTCGTTGTTGCCGACGAAGACGTTGGAGCCGATCGTTTCGCTCCAGGGAATGGTTGTCGGCGCGAGGCCGGTGTTGCTGAGATCGACGAGTTGGCCGTCGAGGAAGTACGAGCCGCTGCGTGCGAGAACGAGCGCGTAATCTGGCCCGAACCCGGCGGCGAGCGTGTCACCGTCCATCCCGTTTTGAGAACCGCCGTCGCCTGCCAGGTGTGTGGGCCAGCCGCTGGCCTGGCCTGCCAAAGTCGCCAGGACGTTGCTGCCGCCCGCTTTGGTGTCGAGGAAGATCACGAAGCCGTTGTTATTGCCTTCGAGGTTCCCGGTGAAGCCAATATACAGATTCGTCGCGTCGTTCTGCACGAATAGTTGGTCTAGTTCGCTGCCTCCCACGGGCGCGGGCGCGGCAAGCTCGCCGCTTTCGGAGTTGAATCCCTGGATGCCGAGCCACCGATTCGTGTCGTCGTTCAGGTTGACGAGGTCTACACGGTAGCCACCGAAGAACTCGTGGACACTCAGGGCGTAGTCGGGCCAGAAATTCGTGTCGAGTACCATTCCGTTGATTCCCGGATCACTACCGCCGTCACCACCGATCGGTCGTGGCGGAGTGGGGTTGTCGACGAGAACGTTCTCGCCATCGCCGGG
>CAZTAR010000140.1:0-10486 GCA_964611695.1 uncultured Planctomycetaceae bacterium
CACCCCGATGCCAAACCCCACGCGGTGCCGCCGTTGTGGCATCTGCATGGGCGCCTGTCCGGAGCGTATCATCTCGTTCGCGGATTACTCCGTTGAGATCGTTTCCTCGATGATTAAGTCGGTAAACATTCCCGACGAGTTCGACGAGAAGCCCCGCTTGCTTGGTCTGCTTTGCGAGAACGATGCCTATCCGGCCTTGGATTTCGCGGGTCTCAATCGGCTTCAGCACAGCGCCTGGATCCGCTTTATCCCCGTCCGATGCCTTGGCGCGGTCAACGTGGTCTGGGTGACGGACGCACTCTCCTCCGGCTTCGACGGTATTTTGCTGGTGGGGTGCAAGTCGGGTGAAGATTACCAGTGTCACTTCATCCGCGGAAGTGAGTTGATGGGCACGCGTGGCGACAATATCAAAGAGAAGCTCAAACAGCTCGCGCTTGAAGAAGAGCGCGTTCGTGTCGAAGAACTGTCCATCTCCGATTTCAAGAAACTCCCGCAGATCATCAACGAGTTTGCGGATCAGATTGACGAAATCGGCATGAGCCCCTTTAAAGGGTTTTAGTGAGAGAGTGGCAAGCCGCCAGCGGACGGCAACAGACGGCAGAGGCAAGGTCGCAGGTGATAGGCGGTAGGTGGGTGGATTGAGAGTCAGTTTGCCTTTTGCTCGCACAGGCGTGGGCGATCTCGCCCGGGACTGTTCAATCATTGGCGACGCAGCGTTGGGAGTCTTCCCGGAATGCCAGACGCATATCCCTTGAGACCGGACAGGGTTTTCCTCCATCAGCTTCTTAATTCAGGCGGCGCGGACCTGAAGAAGTGCTATCAGTGCGCTACTTGTTCGATGGTATGCGAATTGTCCGATGGTCCGAGACCCTTTCCCAGAAAAGAGATGATCTGGGCGCAATGGGGATTGAAGGATCGGCTCATGGCGGATCCGGACATTTGGCTGTGCCATCAGTGCAACGACTGTTCGACGCGATGTCCCCGCGGCGCGCGGCCGGGAGATGTACTCGCGGCGGTTCGCCAACAGCATGTGGAGCATTACGCGGTTCCGAAGTTTCTGGGCGCTTGGGCCAACCAGGTCAAGTTCCTCCCGTTGATGCTTCTCATTCCCATCGTACTGCTCGCGGCGGCGCTGATGATTCGAGACCCGCTTGGGAACGCGCTTTCCATCGCAGGTCATCACGGCTTCTACGCAGGGCTATTTCCGCATTGGTTGTTGATTGGCTTTTTCTCCGGTTTCACGTGGTTGACCACGCTCGCGGTGCTATTGGGCGTCGTGCGGTTCTGGGGCGCCATGAAGCGGGCCGACGCGGCATCCGGCAGAAAAGTGCCCTCTCTCGGCATCGTTCCCGGCCTGATTCGTACTCTCAAGGCCATCTTCAGCCACGACAAGTTTTCCAAGTGTACTGCCCAGGGTGCGCGAAAGTCGTCGCATCTGTTGGCCTTTTACGGTTTTGTGGCTCTCTTCATTGTGACGATTTGGGCGGTCATCGACCTCTATGTGATGCCTTTCCTTGGCGTTGATTCCCTGTATCCGTTCAACCTCATTCACCCCATGAAGATTGTGGCGAACATCGGCTGTGCGATTCTCATCTTCGGATGCGTCAAGGCTATTCTGGACCGCTTGAAAAACCAAGGCGCATCGGGTGTGAGCACATCCTTCGATTGGATTTTCGTGTGGCTCCTCCTGAGCGTTGGGATCACGGGCCTCCTCACGGAAGTGTTGCGGTTCAGCATTCCTTCGGTGGAGCACGCGGCGGAGCACGTAGGTCGAACCGGCCTGGAGTACGGCGCCTTTGCCGTATATTTCGTGCATCTTGTACTCGTGTTTGAATTACTGGTCTATCTTCCCTATTCGAAGTTCGCTCACATCGTGTACCGAACTGTGGCGCTTGTTTACGCGGAGCACACCGGGCGGAATTCCAGGGAGGTAAAGAAAGCATAGCGTAGAGATTCGGTCGGATGAGGCTTGGTCGCATGAGAGCCTGCCGGACATCATACTTGGCCGGGATCAGAATGAAGAAACAACACGACAGGCGGAAGCGAAGCTCTTTCTCTGTCAATGATCATTGAACGAAAGAAAGGAATGTCACATGAGTCAGCTAATCAAACCGCACGGTTCGGATTCGTTGAATCCCCTCTACGTCGAGGATGATACGAAGCGAGCTGCGTTGCACAAAGAGGCCGAGGGCCTGCCGAAGTTGCTCGTCTGTTCCCAGGCCGCCGCCAACGCGGTCATGATGGGCTGCGGTTATTTCAACCCGCTCACCGGCTTCATGAATCTCGCCGATTCCATTTCCGTCGCCGAGAAGTTGAAGACCACGAGCGGTCTCTTCTGGCCGGTCCCGATTGTCAACGTCGCCAAGGACGTTTCAGGCATTAAGGGCGCGAAGAGAATCGCGCTGCTCGATCCGAACGTGGACGGAAACCCCGTCCTCGCAATCCAGGACGTCACCTCCATTGAGGAAGCCACTGACGAGCAGATGAAGATGATGTCCAACAAGATCTTCGCGACGACCGACATGGACCACCCGGGTGCGAAGAACTTCCTCTCGGTCGGCAAGTTCTTCATCGCCGGACCGATCCAGGTGCTCAATTACTCCTACTTCGCCAAGGATTTCCCCGAGACTTTCCGCACGGCCGGCCAGATCCGCGACATGATCAAGAAGAACGGCTGGAGCAAGGTCGTTGCCTTCCAGACTCGGAATCCGATGCACCGCGCGCATGAAGCCCTCGTCAAGATCGCCATGGAGCGGGTCGGTGCTGACGGCGCTGTCATCCACATGCTTCTCGGTAAACTCAAGGCGGGCGACATCCCGGCCGACGTGCGAGACGCCGCCATCCGCAAGATGGTCGAGCTGTACTTCAAGCCGAACAGTTGCGAGATCACGGGTTACGGCTACGACATGCTCTATGCCGGCCCGCGCGAGGCTGTGTTGCATGCCGTCTTCCGCCAGAACATGGGCGCAACCCACCTGATCGTCGGGCGCGACCATGCGGGCGTGGGTGACTACTACGGCGCATTCGATGCCCAAGAGATCTTCCACAAAGAGGTCCCGGCCGGCGCGATGGAGTTGGAAATCTTCGAAGCCGACCACACCGCTTTCTCCAAGGTCGTCGGCGAGGTGATCATGATGCGAGAGGCGCCGGAAGGGCACAAGAAGGAAGACTTTGTATTTCTCTCTGGGACCAAGGTTCGAGAAATGCTCTCGGAAGGTAAGGACCTGCCCCCTGAGTTCGCGCGGCCTGAGGTGGCCAAGATTCTCATGGGCTTCTACCAGTCCCAGGCGTAGAATCGCCTCACGAAAAAAGGCTCAAGCGGGCTTGAGCTGGCTTGAAAAGACTGGACCGAGGACGCGCTGGATATGGATCTGATTAGTATCAACCGGAAAGATGGTTCTGCATTCAGTATCACCGTGCGCGGACATGAAGTCACGAGCGATATGTCTGAGAAAGACGGCGGCAGCGACGCGGGCCCATCGCCCGTTGAGTTGCTGGCCGGCTCTCTCGGCGCCTGCATCGCCATGATGGTTCAGAGCTACTGCAAAAGAGAAGGGTACGCGGGCGACGTGGGCGTTAGCCTCACTCTGGAATTGGCGAGTGGTCCCAAACGCGTGGGCGGAATCGTCGTGGACGTTGAACTGCCGGAGGGTATCCCCGAGGATAAGATGGACGCGATTCGGCGCATGGCCGAGAAGTGTCCTGTCCATGAAACGTTTCGGAATCCGCCTAGGATAGACATCGAGGTTTCGTAAGATAGCATCATAAGATTGCATAAGGTTGCGTTCAGACGCGCGGGTGCTGCAACTCAAAGCGCCTGCCTCATCAAGGAGAATTCGGATGGAACAGATTGAACTGGGCGGCAAGATGGTCGAGATCGACGAGGACGGATTCATCCAAGACCCGAACGTGTGGGACGAAGGTGTCGCGAAGAGTCTGGCGGAGACCGAAGGGGTCTCTGAGTTGTCGGAAGACCATTGGAAGGTGGTAAATTATCTTCGCGAGTATTATCTCGAGTTCAACATGGCCCCGATGATTCGGAAGCTGTGCAAGTCCACCGGCTTCAAGCTCAAGGAAATTTATGACTTGTTCCCGAGTGGACCGGCGAAGGGTGCTTGCAAGGTCGCAGGTCTTCCCAAGCCGACGGGCTGCGTGTAATCAGATCGCGTGAGAGGCTCGTGTTTCGTCGCAGTTCATGGGCTTCTCGTCGTCCAATCGATGGGGAGTCACTAGCGGCTTGCCTGCCGGTGTTTCGAGAGCTTAAGCGGGCACTGTGTGTTGAGAGCTTTTGCGGACACTGGCGGGAATGCCGCGGGTGGCAATCCGATCGGATGCATTGATTGGCGTTTTCCGGCGATGGGCTGTGGGTTCCTCGCTGGCGATTGCTGAGGATCGGGAGATGACACTCAGGCAGGCGCTGGAGGCTAACAAGGACGCCATCGTCCAGAAGTGGTTCGAGGGTGCTCTAGCTACCTATTCGGAAACGGCCTCCGCTGCCTTTGACCGGCAAAAAGACAGGTTTGCCAACCCGGTGGGCCACAGTCTCCGCGTCGGAACGCAAGTCATCTTCGGCGAATTGCTCGAAGGAATGGATGCCGAGAAGATCCGCGAGCCGTTGCGGGAGATCATTAAGATTCGAGCGGTTCAGGAAATATCCGGTTCGCAGGCTGTCGGTTTCGTTTTTGACTTGAAGCGGGCCATCAGGGCGGTATTGCCAGATGCGGTGAAGCACCCGTCGAATTCGGCGGAGTGGGAACGGATTGACGGGAGGGTGGATCAACTCGCCCTTCTGGCTTTCGAGGTGTTCGTCGAATCACGGGAACGGCTGGGTGAGCTTCGAATCAACGAGGTCAAGCGAAGAGTCTCGTGGATCGTGGACAAGATAAACTCGCGGGGAATAGATCCGGCGTTGGCCCAGGTCGACCCGGAGTGAGTGAGTGCCTGAGGGCAGGAACGTAAGACGAGAGGTTCTTTGATGAAGGTATTGCTCCCGCTTGCAGCTGTGGGCGGCCTCTTCGTGCTGGGGATGCTGGGTGGCTCGCAGGGAGGCGCATGGGCTTTTGGCGTTCTCATCCCATACCTTGCTATTGGGTTGTTCCTCCTCGGCATCGCCTACCGTGTTTTGAGTTGGGCGAACGTTCCGGTTCCCTTTCGCATTCCGACCACCTCGGGGCAGCAACAGTCCCTCTCCTGGATCAAGCAGGAACCCCTGGAGAATCCCCACAATCGCCTGACGGTGATCGGCAGGATGGCCCTTGAGGTTCTCTTCTTCCGGTCGTTGCTGAAGAATACCAAGTTTGACTTGGTTGAGGGCCGCAGGCTCGTGTACGCCACCGACATCTGGCTCTGGCTTGGGGCGATGGCGATGCATTGGACGTTCCTCGTGATTCTCATCAGGCATCTTCGGCTTTTCACGCATCCGGTGCCGGCTTGTGTGTCATTCCTTGGAACCGTGGATAGTTTTTTTGAAATCGGCATCCCGGCCTTGTTTGTCACGTCCGTGATTTTCATCGTTGCCGTGGCGTATCTCTTGTTCAGAAGGCTGGCATCCGACCAGGTTCGATATATCTCCCTGGCCAGTGATTACTTCCCGCTGTTTCTCCTGTTGGGCATTGGCATCAGCGGATTCTGCCTTCGACATCTGGCCAAGACGGATGTCGTCGGTGTGAAGGAACTAGCCCTTGGGTTGGTTTCTTTCTCCCCGGTGGCCTCCGAGGTGACAGCTTCGATTAGCCCAATTTTCTTCGGGCATCTCTTCCTGGTTTGCGTGTTGCTGGCGATTTTCCCGTTTAGCAAGTTGCTTCACATGCCCGGCGTCTTTCTTAGCCCGACGCGAAATATGGCAAACAGCAATCGCCGAGTGAGGCATGTCAACCCCTGGGACTACCCCGTCAAGGTGCATGGTTACGCGGAGTATGAGGACGAACTCAGGGACAAGATGAAGGCGGCCGGGGTTCCGGTCGAGAAGGAATCGTAATGCCGAGTCCGGACGAAATGGACTACTATCAGCAGGAAGATCTGCTGAAGCTGGACAGCCGCCCACCGAAGACGGACTGGATGGATACGCCCGTAGACCTCAGACCGGGTTCTTTCATCTATCCCGGCAAGGCGAAGAACCTTGAGATCCTCGACCTGCCAAATCCGCGCGACTGGGCCGTTACTGAGGATGACTGGAAGCTCCAGGACGGCTGGAAGCAGATCGTTCTTGAAGGGATGGCGGAGCGGCTAAAACGGTACCGCTCTTTCAAGCTCTTCATGGACATTTGCGTCCGGTGCGGGGCCTGTGCGGATAAGTGTCATTTTTTCATCGGCGGCGGTGACCCGAAGAACATGCCTGTGCTTCGCGCTGAGCTCTTGCGGTCTATCTACCGCAAGGACTTCACGATGATGGGGAAGGTCTTCGGCAAGCTGGCCGGGGCCCGTGAACTGACGACTGATGTTATCAAGGAGTGGTATTACTACTTCTTCCAATGCACCGAGTGCCGTCGCTGTTCGGTCTTTTGTCCTTACGGGATCGACACCGCTGAGATCACCATGATGGGCCGTGAGCTTATTGGCTTGCTCGGGCTCTACGTCAACTGGGTCATCGAGCCCGTTGCCAATTGTTTCCGCTTCGGAAACCACCTCGCCATTCAGCCTCACGGTTTCATGGATACCATGGAGTTCATGGTTGATGACATTGAAGAGGCGACTGGGGTACGCGTTGATCTTCCGGTGAACAAGAAGGGGGCCGAGATTCTATTCATCGTGCCCTCCGGTGACTTTGTCGCCGCTCCCGGCATCTACACGTGCATGGCGTACATGTTGCTGTTTCACGAATTGGGCCTCGATTATACCTGGAGCACCTACGCTTCGGATGGCGGCAACTTTGGTCTCTTCACTTCGCATGAGGCCATGAAGCGCTTAAATGCCAAGGCCTATACCGAGGCCAAGCGACTCGGCGTGAAGTGGATTCTCGGCGGAGAGTGCGGGCACATGTGGCGCGTGGCCCATCAATACATGGATACGATGAACGGTCCGGCGGATTTCCTGGAGGTGCCGAAGTCTCCGTTTACCGGCACGGTCTTCGACCATGCCAAATCCACCAAGATGATTCACATTATGGAGTTCATGGCCGACCTGATTCACCACGGCAAAATGAAGCTCGACCCTTCGAGGAACGATCACATTCGCGTAACGCTTCACGATTCGTGCAATCCTGCCCGGGCGATGGGTCTGTTGGAAGAGCCTCGTTACGTCTTGCGGAATGTGTGCAACCACTTCTACGAGATGCCGGAGAATACCATTCGCGAGCAGACCTTCTGCTGCGGCGGTGGTGCGGGTTTGGGAACCGACGAGAACATGGAGATGCGATTGCGTGGGGGGCTTCCCCGAGGCAACGCCGTCAAGCATGTTCAGGAGAAGCACGGCGTTAATCAGCTTGCCGCCATGTGTGCGATCGACAGGGCGACCCTTGTGACGGTGTGTGACTACTGGGCGCCCGGGGTTCAGGTGACGGGCGTCGGTGAACTCATCGCCAACGCGACCGTGCTCAAGGACGAGTCGAAGCGGACGCTTGATCTGCGAATGGAACCGCTCCCATACAAGGAAGAGGGTACCGAGGGAGGAGGGTCCAGCGATGAATAAAGGGACGATTTTCGCAGGCTTGGTTGTTTTCCTGGCGTTGGTCGCGTTTCCGTTTTGGTATGCGATGGGGGGAGGCGAGGATCTCTCAGCACCTGTTTTAGAGATGCCGACAGATGCGACGCACTGCGTCGAAGACACCGCGTATATGACAGCCAACCACATGGATCTCTTAAACCAGTGGCGGGATGCGGTCGTTCGCGAAGGCCAAAGGGAATATACCTCTGCCTCCGGCGAGAAATACACTATGAGCCTGACCGGCACGTGTCTGAAATGCCATCACCACCCGGATGCGTTTTGCGACCGGTGCCACGACTACGTGAATGTCGAGCCGAGTTGCTGGGAATGCCACATCGAGCTGAAAGGAAACTGAGCCATGGAAGAAACTCGACGCAGTTTCCTGAAGCAAGCCACGTGTGGGGCGGTGGGTCTGGGTTGCGGTTTCCCGCTCCTGGGGGCTGCTTGTAGCCGTTCCGCATCGAACGCACATGGGGCTGCTGACGAGGGAGGAACATCGACGCAGTGGGCGATGGTTGTCGACGTTCGCAAGTGCTTGCAGGCGGACGTTCGCCGCGCATGTGCTGAAGCTTGTCACCGTGTGCACAACGTGCCCGATATCCGCGACCCGGAATCGCCTGACCTCCCCAACCGGGAAGAAGAGGTCAAGTGGATTTGGACTGAGGAGTTCAAGCACGCGTTCCCGGATCAGATACACGATCACATGCAAGCGGACTTGAATGAGTCTCCTGTCCTGGTGCTTTGCAACCACTGCTCACGGCCGCCGTGCGTGCGGGTTTGTCCAACGCAGGCCACGTGGAAGCGGGAGCAAGATGGCATCGTGATGATGGATATGCACCGGTGCATTGGGTGTCGCTATTGCATAGCCGCCTGCCCCTATGGCGCGCGGAGTTTCAACTGGCAAGATCCACGCAAGTTCATTAAGAAGAACGAAAACGGCGAGTTCTCATCCGATTACCCGACTCGGACAAAGGGGGTGGTGGAGAAGTGTAACTTCTGCGCCGAGCGGTTGCGGGTCGGCGACAAGCCGGCGTGCGTGGAGGCTGCGGCGACGGTCCCCGGCGGCGAGGGGGCTCTGACTTTTGGAGACGTGACCGACCGCAATTCGGAGGTGAGCCGGATCCTTCGCGAGAACCGCACGATCTGTCGGAGAGTGAGTCTCGGAACCGGACCGAAGGTTTTCTACATCGTTTAGGAGCCGTTTCAGAACTGTGGCACTGGTGGCGTAGGCCGCTGGTGGCACACTAGGGCCCTGGGGTGGCATAGGCCACCGGCTTGGCACTGCACACCGGCTTGAGAGAGAGGCAAACAGGTGGTTGCTCAGTGACCATCCAATCCGCTGGAGAGACGCCGGCGCTACTGGGTTTGTGAAACAGTTTCTCAGGACTGCCCGGATTGAAACCGGGAGAGCCAAGAGGTAAGACGATATGCTGCAGGACGCATTCCGCGGAGGCAAACAATACTGGATTCTCCTCGGATTCTGGGTGGTGTTGATCCTCATCGGCTTGGCCGCATACGGCCGGCAGTTGACTGAGGGTCTGCACATCACGGGGATGAGCCGGGATGTCACCTGGGGGTTCTACATCTCGCAGTTCACGTTCCTTGTCGGCGTCGCGGCATCGGCTGTGATGGTCGTCCTGCCCTATTATCTGCACGACTTCAAGGCGTTCGGCAAGATGGTGATCGTCGGTGAGTGCCTGGCCATTTCGGCCGTGTTGATGTGCATGGTGTTCATCTTTGTTGACATGGGGCAACCCACGCGCGTCATGAACGTGATATTGCACCCGACGCCGAGTTCGCCCATGTTCTGGGATTTCATCGCGTTGACCGGCTACATCCTGCTGAATCTCGTGATTGGCGCCGTGACGTTCGACGCCGAGCGGAAGGGGGGACCGCCGCCGCGTTGGGTGAAACCGCTCATTTATCTCTCGATTCCCTGGGCCGTCAGCATCCACACCGTTACGGCGTTCCTGTATTCGGGATTGGAGGCGCGTCCGTTTTGGATGACCGCGATCCTGGCCCCGCGATTCCTGGCTTCGGCGTTTGCATCCGGCCCGAGCCTATTGATTCTGCTGGCCCTGATTCTGCGGAAGTTCACCAAGTTCGACCCGGGTACAGCGGCAATCCAGAAACTCGCGACCATCGTCGCCTACGCGATTGTGGTTAACCTCTTTTTCGTGCTTGTCGAGCTGTTCACCGGCATCTACAGCGACATGCCGCACCACTTGCACGCGTTCGAATACATGTTCCTCGGTCTTGAGGGGCACACCGGGCTTGCCCCTTGGATGTGGGTGTGCGAGTTGCTGACTCTGAGTTGTGTCGTACTGCTGGTTTTTCCGGGTGTGCGACGACGGGAGGGTCTTCTCGCGGTGCTTTGTGTCGCGGTGATCGTCGCCATCTGGATTGAGAAGGGCGTCGCGATGATCGTGACCGGCTTTATCCCGTCACCCTTGGGCCAGATCACCGAGTACACGCCGACCGCGCCTGAAGTCGCGATTACGCTCGGAGTGTATGCACTCGGTTTCCTAGTTCTCACCGTGCTCTACAGGATCGTGATCAACGTCAGGGAGCGGCAGTTGCTTGCTTGAAAAACGAGGGAATGCGAATTGGGGACAAGATAAAAGGGATAATTGGACCAGACCGGTTGAAACATAGAGTTGACAGGACGGGTGACTTTGCGATAACAAAGTCCTGTCCTGGCTGTCGAAGGATATCAGCAGTCCATCGCACTGGACTGCGGGGATAGAACCAGGAGACGAGATTTGCTCGTCAGGACGTTAGTGTAGAAAGAGACAAAGCCATCTTTCCAAACCGAAAGGAGGTAACGATGGCAGATTCAGGAAAC
>CAZTAR010000141.1:0-10446 GCA_964611695.1 uncultured Planctomycetaceae bacterium
CCGTCTATGACAAGGCCATGTCACTCGCCGCCGGATACGTCACCGAATTCGATATCCGCCAGCGCCGCACCGAAGACGGAATCAGCTACTGCAAAATCCACGCCGTCGTCTCCAAAGCCAGTTTCCAAAAAGAATGGGCAAGACTCCTCCATACCATCGACGCCGAGGGAAACCCGCGATGCATGGTCGTCGTCGTCGAAGACAATAACACCCATGACGACAATCCGCCCAAAACAAACGGCGTCGTCCAGTCCGTCCTGGAACACTTCTTCCTCGACAAGGGCGTCCAACTCATGGACAAGGGCGCTTCGGACGCAACCAGAGATCGCGACGTCTCCCTGGCCGCCATCAACGACGAGATCAACAAACTCGCCGCCATGGCCGCCGCCTTCAAGGCCGACGTGCTTGTGAAAGGCGTGGCCGAAGCACATCGCGCCGGCTCTACGGAAATCGGCGGACAAACACTCCACAAATGGACCGCGACAATCAGCATCCGAGCCTACCACACCGACAGTGCCCAACTGATCGCCTCCAATTCCTACTCGGCATCCAAATCCACCGTTCACGGAAACGCCGGCGGCGACGACGCCCTGCGAAAGTGCGCAACCGACAACGCCGCGAAAATTCTCAAGGACATCGGCCAATCGTGGCGAAAACGCCAGAACATCCGACGCGTCTGCCAGGTCACCCTCGTCAACTGTCCCCGCCCCGACTACAAAGCATTCGAGGCCGCGATCCGAAAGGTCACCGGCGTCCAGGATGTCCACCTCAAGGAGATAGTCAACAACGTCTGCCAGGTCGACATCGATTGGTCATATGATCTCGAACGCCTCGTCACAAGAATCGAATCACTCAACGTCGAAGGCACAACCTACATCGTCACCGAACAATCCCACGACCGTGTCACGATCAAGCTCGCCAAATGACACGGAAATAAGCGCCTTCTCAAGCCTACGGATAGCAATCCGTAGGCCGCCACCGATGCGGGAAAGAACGACCCAAGAAACACATGAACGCCTACGTCAAACTCTTCGAAACACTCATTGCCGACTTCGAGCGAGGCCGCCGATGCGCATTCTGCGCCATCGTCGCCACAAAAGGCTCCACGCCCCAAACAAGCGGCGCCGCGATCCTCGTTCGCGAAGGTAGGATGGCCGAAGGCACGATCGGCGGCGGGTGCGTCGAGGCCGAACTCTGCACCCGCGCGAATCAGCTCCTCCAACAAGGCGAATCGGCCCTGCTCACATTTAACCTCAATCACAACTACGGCTGGGACGACGGGCTCATCTGCGGCGGCAACCTCCGCGTCGCCGCCATGACAATCCTCAGCGAAGCCCAGGTCGCGCCCTTTCGCGAGGCCGTCGCCACGATCAAACAAGGCCGACAGGCCTCCGTTTCGATCCGCGTGCAACATGAAGGTAAGACACAGGAATACAACCTGTTCATCGAACCCCCCGCGCGGCTCGTCATCGCCGGATCGGGGCACGTCGGCGCGGAGGTCGCCAGACTGGCCGTCGGGCTCGATTTCCAAACATTCGTCGTGGATGATCGTGGCGACATGATGAACCGCGAGCGCCTGCCGGAGCCCATTGTCCCGGTCGTGGGTAACATCGGCGCGACACTCCGCAAACAACCGATCGACGCCAACACCTTCGTCGTCATCGTCACCCGAGGTCATAAGCACGACGAAGAGGCGCTACACGCCGTCATCGACTCCCCGGCTCGCTACATCGGAATGATCGGCAGCCGGCGGAAGATCAAGCTCATCTACGACGACCTTGTCGCCCTCAGTGTCCCGCAAGAAAAACTCGATCGCGTCCACGCCCCCATCGGCCTCGCCATCGGCGCCGTCACCGTCCCCGAGATCGCCGTGAGCATCCTCGCACAGTTAATCGAAATCCGGCGAACATCCGCGCCCACCCACGTCGAGGGCCCCTTCACCCTGGAGGAACAACACGACGCCTCGCCGGCCGAGGACAACACGTCGAACACGGATCGCAAAGAAAGGAGCGGCTCATGACCGGCGGAAACGTCTACGCCCTCCTCCTCGCGGCCGGCCAAAGCAGCCGGATGGGGCAACCCAAACAACTCCTGCCCTACGGCGAAAGCACCATCCTCGACACCGTCCTCGACGCCATCCTCGAATCCACCGTGGACGGCTTGGTAATCGTCGCCAATCCCGAAATCGAACACTACCTCGGATACGAACTCCCCGAACGATGCCACGTCGCCGTCAACGAAAACCCCAAAAGCAAGATGCTGGAATCCGTCCGGATCGGGATCGAAACCTTTGAGGACGAGTTCGATCCCGCGCCAACTGACGGCATCATGGTCCTCCTCGCCGATCAACCGCAGGTCACCGGCGGCACGATCACGACGTGCGCTGAAACATTCCGCCTACCCAAGAGCCCGCCCGGAATCCTCATCGCCACCTACCGGGGAAAACGCGGACACCCCACAATCTTCTCATGGAGGATGATTCGCAAGGTGGAAGACTGGCAGGACAACCGCAAACTAAACGAACTCGCACAACAACACGCCAACGAAGTCCGCGAGTTACGAATCACCACCGGCCCCCCACCCATCGACGTCAACACCCCGGAAGACTACGACCGACTCCGCAATCGCTAGACATTTTAGAGCAGATTAGCTTTTTCCGGAGCGGCCGACGCCCCTGTCGACCGAGGCGAACCGTTTGTATTCGACCTCCTCGTAGCGTCGGCCCCCCGTGGCCGACGGGAATGACACGCTCGCTTGCACCCCACCCGATCGAGTACTAACCGCTTGCGGACGCGCGAAGCTCTGAGCAGCACCCGCTTCCTCGTAGCGTCGGCCCCCCGTGGCCGACGGGGATAACAGGCCCGCTTAAACACAAAGGCCTCGATCGTCACAACAACTACGCACTCACTGTCTCTTCCGCGGAAGTCGTCGTTGGCTTCTTCGTCACAAGATAGAAGATAATCATCCCAATCGTGCCAAGCAGCCCGATCCCCCCGAGATAATACCAAACCTGGTAAGGGTGATACCGATCCCACAGCGTCCGCTTTGCGAGTGTTACGTCAGCGCCAATCAACGAGCGTGCCTCGAAAGGATTGAGCTGCATGAGTTGCGCCGAATGATCGGGCGACCGCGCCCAGTCCTTGGCGTCGAGGGCCTTCTGGATCAGATCACCCTTGCGGGCGAGCCTCTTGTAGTTCACGCCCTCCTCCGTCATTTCGCCGGTATCGTCGCCCGAGGTCAAGATGCCCCTGACCCAGCCAATCAACCTGTCAAGCCAGCTTTCCTCATCAATGCCATCGAGCACAACCTTGAGAACCTCATCGTCCGATCGAACAATCTCGCGAAGCAATGTCAGGTCATTGCGCCAATCCCGTTCGGAAACGGTTTTGAACCGATGGCGCCGGTCACTCGCAAGGCAAACATAGAGCCGGTCGGGCGTCCGAAAGGTGTCGAGGTTCAGTTCCCTCAGGGCGGCGTCCACTTTTGCATCGTCCCCACCCATCGCCGCACTCAACGCATTAAACGATTTCGTCCTGTCGATGCCGGTGAGAGACGTAATCTCTGCAATACGCTTGTCAAGTTCGGTCACCGGATGCTCGAAAGGCAAGTCCGCAATCGCATCGTGGATCAGATTCGTAGATTGGGCCAGGTATTCCAAAGCGAGGTTGTTCAACACTTCAGGATCATCACCAAATTGTTCCCAAAGCATTCCTGCAATTTCACTCTCATGTTTCCATTGTTCCCGTGGCAGGTCCTTGTTCACAAGCTCGCGCACCGCACTGAGTGCGCTGCCTCTCTGCTTCGATGTGACCTCTGGTAAAAGGTGTACGACTTCGGCAAGCGAACTCTCATTCAAAGCCGTATCGCTAGATGTCAGCCCTTTCAGGCGGGTCACATCCTCTTTCACCTGCTCCGTCTGCTCAAGAATCTGGTTCGCGATCAAATGATCCTTCTCGACTCGACCGACATCGTCACCAGAATTCGCAGGCGTCGTCGGCAGCTTGTCAACCTGCACCGTATACTGCTTGGCCAACCCATCCAGCTCTTCGCACAAACCCTCAATCCTCTTCGCAAAGCCGACAAGGGTCTTTTTCCGGTTGTCGGGATGCAACGCAATATATTGCAAAGCCAGGTTCTCAACTTGGCCCCGGTCGTACTTGAAATCATCACGCAGAATCTTCACAGCCGCATCACGATCCACACCCAATTCGGCCTGCGCCATCTCGAAGGCCTCCCCGCGTTCGATCTTCAAGAGCGGCGGTATCTTCTCCAGCGAGTCGCTCCAATCCGCAGCCTTCGCAGCCCGAGCCACCATGGCGGTCTCGGTGCCGAGTTCCTGAAGGGCAAGCTGGGCCTGTGCGCCGTAGCCGTCATACAAGAAACCGGCGATGGCGCCCCCGGCCGCCCAGCCGATCGCGTACGGAATGTTCGAGTACCCCATGTACAACGCCTTCTTGTCCTTCGGCGCGATCAACCCGATATACGCGCTAAACGTCGGACTACACGCCATCTCGCCAATCGCGAAGACAAACACCATCAGACAACAGAACCACCCGATGTTGGTCGCCCCCGTACCAACGAAACCCACCAACGAAATCAACATGCCGATGATCATCGCCGCGATCTTGCTGATCTTGCCGACCAACCAGGAGATCGGGATTACCAGCGCGATGATCGCGATCGAGTCGATGTTGACAATCATCTCCGGCTTGACCTGCCCGTTCCCCGCGACCCAGCCCTCGCTGAACCAACCGAAAACTGGGGCGACATCCGACGAATCCACCCACTCATTGATGAAATTCGGCAGCAAATCCCAAAGCTGCATGAACATCAGCCAGAAGCACGCGAAAATTCCCATGAACACCACGAGACGCCAATCCTTGAAGATCGTCACAACCGAATGGACGAAAACGCCCACCACCCCCTTGGGCTGCGCCTCGCCATCCGCCGGAGCCACCTTCTCAGGCTCCTTGTACAACAGGAAGGCCGGCAGAAAGATACATGCCGTCACGAACGCGGCGCCCCAAAAGACGATGTCCCAGTCTGTATCGCCGCGAAGCTTCGCGGCCAACATCGGCGCCAGGCCGCCGCCGATGTTCACCACCCAATAGAAAACGCCCCACCCCATCGAAGAGGTCTCCTCCGTCGTGGACTTGGCGATCGTGCCGTGTGCCGGCGGTTTGAAGATCGCCGTCCCCGTCCCCACGAGGCTGGCCGCAAACATGAACACCCAAAAGCCCGCGTGTTCCCAACCATGTCCCGCAAGGAAATCCGCAATCGGCTTGGACTCGGCCATGCAAGCGTAGCCCAGAATGTTAATGATGAACGCCACCGCGAGGCTCTTACGATACCCGTACCGATCCGTGTACCCCCCCGTCACCATCGGAAGCAGACATTGAATCAGAGCCCAGACGCTATAGATGGCGCCCTTCTCGGTGTACGTCAGACCCAGCCCGTTCTGCCCGG
The DNA here is from genome assembly GCA_964611695.1 of uncultured Planctomycetaceae bacterium. Taxonomy (GTDB): domain Bacteria; phylum Planctomycetota; class Phycisphaerae; order UBA1845; family UTPLA1; genus CAZTAR01. Next base: position 5,467 of record CAZTAR010000141.1, read on the forward strand.
ATGACGCCACAAGATAAAGCGGCGCGACCGCCCGCGAACCGTAGAACGCCAGCCGTTCCAGAATTTCCATAAAGCAGGCGTACCAAAAGTTGGACGGCAGGCCGCGAATCTGGCTAACGAATGAAGCCTTCTTGGATGTGTCTTCCATCAACCCTACTCCCTGTTTCGTATCGTTTGATGTGTCGAACACTGCTTTCTACAGGCTCCCCGCCTGGTTCGCAATCCGGCAGCTTCTGTCGGGTAGTGGTTCACTTTGACCTGTGGGTGCCACTGGCAGCTTGCTGCCAATGCCGATACCGGCGGAAAAGCTTTGTGTGACGACCAAAGTGAACCACAACTTTCTGTTTGCACGGAGGAACCTTGCGCCTGATTCCGGCTCATCGCAGCCTTTTCTCGCCCCATCCCTCCGGTTTTATTGTACAATCCCGACTTCCTACTCGGGTACGCCTGGAGAAATGCCGGACCCGAGCTTCTGAAGGCGGTTCCAAACCGCCTCGCTTTTTAGGAGTCCGGTTTAGCATGACCACCGAACCCCCGAACGACGCAAACGTCCCTACCGACGCTGACGCCACGCAATCACCGCCTCAGCGCGACAGACTCACACGTACCTACTGGCTCTGCAACGTCATCGAAATGTGGGAACGCCTCGCCTACTACGTCCTCAGGCCCATCGCCCCCATCTACATCTGCCAAGCCGGAGAGCCGGGCGGCCTCCACCTGCCGCAACAAACCAAGGGCACCATCTACATGTGGTGGGCGATCTGCCAGTCCTTCCTCCCTATGTTCACCGGAGGCTACGCTGACCGTTATGGCTACAAGAAGACCCTGGCCTTCTCGGTCACGATGAACATCATCGGCTACCTGCTCATGGCTTTCTGCCATTCCTACTACGGTTTCTTCGCGGGAATCATCACCCTCGCCATCGGCACGGCATTCTTCAAACCCAGCCTCCAAGGCACGATCGCGCACCAGCTATCAAAAGGAAACTCTTCGCTCGGCTGGGGTGTCTTCTACTGGATTGTCAACGTCGGCTCGGCGGTCGGCCACTTCATCTCGCCGCTGCTCCTCGGCCAGCCGCACAGCGAGGACGGTTGGAAGCTGATGTTCCTCTTCTGCGCCGGCTGCACCGCGATGAACTACCTCATGTTGTTCACTTTCAAGGACGTCCCGTCCGGAGCCTCGAAAACACAGAGCCCCATCCAGGTCCTATGGCGAACGCTTTCAAACATCTTCGAGGCCCGCCTGATCATATGGCTCCTCATCATGTCCTGTTTCTGGCTGATGATGTACCAACTCTGGGACCTTCAGCCCAACTTCATCGAAGACTGGGTCGATAGCTCGAGCGTCGCCGCGCACATGCCTTTCGATTCCTGGACGGAGATCGGAGATCGAGGCCTGGTCCGCGTGCCACAACAAATCCTGATCTCCCTCAATGCCGTGTTGATCGTCGTACTCATGGTGCCGGTCTCCTGGATGGTGCGCAAGATGCGGACCCTCTCGACGATGTTCTTCGGCATGACCGTGGCAACCACCGGCGTCCTCGTCGCCGGCCTGACCGGAAACGGCTGGATTCTCCTGCTCGGTATCTTCTGCTTCTCACTCGGTGAAATGCTGACCGGACCGAAGAAAAACGAGTACCTCGGCCTCATCGCCCCGCCAGGCAAGAAGGGCCTCTACCTGGGCTACGTCAACATCCCGGTCGGAATCGGCGTCGGCATCGGCTCGAAGATGGCCGGCGAGGTTTACGGAACCTACGGCGAGAAAGCGACGCTGGCTCTGAAGTACCTGATGGAGCACACGCCATTCGCGCAGGGCAAATCATGGGATGGCACAGCCGCAGCCCTCGAAACGGCTACCGGCGTCCCCAGAACCGAGGCATTCGCGAAACTCCAGGAGGTCCTCGGCATTGATGGCGTCGAGGCAACGCGACTCCTCTGGGAGACCTACAACCCGCAATATCACGTCTGGCTCCCCTTCGCCTGCATCGGCGTCGTTGCGGCAATCGCGCTCGCGATCTTCGGCCAACTCGCCAAACGCTGGAAGGACATGAATGTCTAACAGCCTGTCGCGTTGACGCGAGCGCGCCACCCAAACCGCCCCAGAGAGCGAAGCAAACGCGACCGGATGTTGACTGCGCCCTGAGCTGATTCTAAAATGAGCCTGGGTAATGGCTTAAACCGGCTCGGGTTCGCTTGCCACCCGCGCGACAGAACCCCACAGCCTGCACCAGCAAAGGGAACACGCAGCCCGTGTCGGATTTTATCTCGGGATATAACATCCTCCGAAAGCTCGGTGATGGCGCGCGCTCGCAGGTTTACCATGTCGTCAAGCCCGAAACAGGACAAATCTACGCCCTCAAACGCGTCATCAGAGCAAAGCACGAAGACTGCCGCTTCCTCGACCAGGCCATTCAGGAATACGAAGTCTCCAGCCGACTGAATCATCCCTACCTGCGAAAGGCCTTCGAGCTCAAACGAATCCGGTCGATGCTTCGACTCTCAGAGGTGCAGGTCGTCTTGGAATTCGTGGACGGCGTCAGTCTTGATAAACACCGTCCGGACAGGATCGACGCCACCGTCGAACTCTTCCTCATGGTCGCCGAAGGCCTCAACGCCATGCACGAGGACAAACTCCTCCACACCGATATCAAGCCCAACAACATCCTCGTCACGGCGGATTCCACCGTGAAGATCATCGACTACGGCCAGAGCTGCGAGATCGGCTTCCGAAAACCGAGAATCCAGGGCACGCCGGACTACATCGCACCCGAACAAGTCGAACGACGTCACCTCACCAAGCAAACCGACGTCTTCAACCTAGGCGCGACTCTCTATTGGGCCCTCACGGGAACGGCCTATCCCACCATGATCTCCAAACAAGGCAAGAGAAGCGACAAGGCCGACCTGCCCAAGCATGTGCCGTCTCCCCAAGAATTGAATCCCGAAATCCCAACGGCCTTGTCCAAGTTGGTCATGGAATCCTGCACCCACGAACCCTCGCGACGACCGAGAGATATGAAAGAAGTCATCAACCGCCTGGAGATGCTTCATCACGTCCTGACCAAAAGAAGAAAAGCCGGCCACGACATGTCCACCGCCGTCCGCAAACCCGGAGTCGCGCCCTTCGCCCCCGAGGACGACCTCATGCCGGATTCCGACGATTCCTACGACTTCTCCGGCTTCATCCAGGAAATCGTCGAAGACGAGGCAGCCACACGCAAACGGAAGGAAGGTGAAGGTCAATGAACCCCCCGACCTTCGAGGCAAGTGCGGATGAGGCCATCGCGATCCTGCGCGAGGCGGCCCCGTTAAACCATGAAGACCCTCACCGACAGGGCGCCACGATCCAGCTCCCAGGCTACGGCCAGGCCGTCATGACGGGAGACCTACACGGAAACCGGCGGAACCTCGCCAAATTACAGAAATACGCAATGCTCGACCGCGTGGCCGCAAGACACGTGATCCTCCACGAGATGATTCACGCCGACATGCAAACCACGGATATCGACCATTCGTTCGAAGTCCTGATCGAAGCAGCGCGATACAAGTGCCAATTCCCCGACCAGGTCCATTTTCTCCAATCGAACCACGAGCTCGCCCAACTCACCGGCTATCCAATCGCCAAAAACGGACGGGCCGTAATCGACGACTTCAACGCAGGCATCGCCGCGGCATTCGGCGCGAGAAGGGCGCCAGAAGTTCTTGCCGCGGTTGACGAGTTCATCGCATCCTTCCCGCTCGCCGTGCGGACCGAAAACCGTATCTGGATGTCACACTCCTTGCCAAACACGCACGACATGCACGAATTCGAAACCGAAGTCTTCGACCGGTCCCTCTCCATCGAAGATCTCCACGACAACAGGACGATTTTCAACCTCGTCTGGGGAAGACGCTTCACGCAAGAACACATCGACAAACTCGCCGAAATCCTCGACGTGGATGTCTTCCTCACCGGTCACCAACCTCAGGAAATGGGCTTCACCCTCATGTTCGATCGACTGATCATCCTCGCCAGCGACCACAGCCATGGCACGTTCTTGCCGTTCGACCTTTCAAAGAAACAAACACCCCAAGGGCTAATCCGAAACATCCGAAAATTCGTCGCCGTCGCCTAAGCCAAAAGAGAACTTTTAACCTCTGGATGGCGAATGAAACGGGAGGCAAGCCCATGGATCGCAATCCATGGGTTCCTGATAGAGGGAACAACCCTCGCCAAACAGGCCAAGCCGACTCAATACATCACGTCAAAAAAACAATGGCTCGCGGGTAGAATTCCAAGAACGGAATTCAACTACTTGAGACAATCTTTGAGCAGTTTAGACAGCGCCTGATTCTGGTGGCTCGCCAGTAATTTCCGGCACGCTCCGATTCCCTGCTTGACACGATACCCCTTCTCGCCAAGCTCAACCTTAACACCCATCCCCTCAAGGGCGTTCAAATCTCGAAAAATCGTCCGGCGAGACATCTTCAGTTTGACTTGCAAACGCGGCACGTTCAGATCGCCCCCGGCTCGAAGAACGCGGCACAGGTTCATCAATCGCTTCAAATGCCCACCATCGATCACCAACGTTCGTCCCATGATTCAAACTCCAAATTCAAACCTGATGAATCCGAGGCCATGGCAGCTCGCCCGAACCTCCTAAGAGAGTGTATCCTACATGAGCGTCACATCTCTGTCACCCCCTCATACCGAACCGGTTGATGAAATCAATTCGAATCTTCCCACGGAGCCAATGGCCCCAACCATGGCATGACACGATGAATGAAAGTCGTGATAGTGCGAAAGGGTGCCTTTCAAGAAAGTTACAGCCTTTTTTGACGGAGCGTGCATGGTTCGTTGGAGCGTCGCCCCCCCCCCCCGCGGCCGACGGGAATAACGAGTTTGCTAACCTCTTACACAATAGGGCGAACTAAGTAATCCTGTAGCGGCCGACGCCCCTGTCGGCCGTGGAATATAAACTGTTTGCCTCGGCCGACAGGG
>CAZTAR010000142.1:0-10331 GCA_964611695.1 uncultured Planctomycetaceae bacterium
GTACGATCGTCAAGAAAGGAACACTGCTGGTTGAACTTGACGCCAGCAGCCTGGAGGACAATCTGGTCGACCAGCAGATCCGCGTTCAGAATTCCGAGGCAACCTTCATCCGCGCCCGCGAGAATCTGGCTGTCGTCAAGAACCAAACCCAGAGCGACATCGCCAAGGCGGAGTTGGATTATCAGTTCGCCCAGGAAGACGTGGCGCAGTACAAGGATGGCCAATATCCGCAGGAGGTGATGGAAGCGGATTCTCGCATCACCCTGGCCAAAGAGGAACTCGAACGAGCCGCGAACAAGCTTGAGTGGTCCAAGAAGCTGCACGGCGAGAAGTACATCTCTGATAATGAATACGAGGCTGATCGCCTCACTTTCAATCGCGCGAACCTCGACCACCAATTGGCCGTCGCCGCCCTCGAACTCCTCAAGAACTTCACCTCGAAACGGAGGCTGGCAGAACTCCAAAGCAACGTCGACCAGACGAAAATGGCGTTGGAACGCGTCAACCTCAAAGCCAATGCGGACATCGTACAGGCCGAGGCCGATCTGAAGGCGGCGGAAGCCGAGTTCGGCCAGCAACAGCAGAAGCAAGAGAAGATCGAACATCAAATCGCTCACACCAAGATCTCCGCGCCCAGGGCGGGACTCGTTGTTTATGCCACTTCCGCCAAGAGTTCGTGGCGTGGCAACGACGAGCCATTGGACGAAGGGCGTAGCGTGCTTTTGGGCGAGGAATTGATCTACCTCCCGACCGCCGACACCATGATGGCCCAGGTGGAAATCCACGAATCCAACCTCGACAAAGTCAGGATAGGACTTCCCGTCCGGGTCACCGTCGATGCCGTCAAGGGAAAATCGTGCGTCGGCCACGTCGCGAAGATCGCCCCTTTGCCAAACGCCCACCGGATGAGAATGAATCCCGACCTCAAGGTCTATCTCACTGAAATTAACCTCGACGGAAAGAACCCCGAACTTCGTACCGGCATGAGTTGTCGGGCGGAAATTTTCATCGATCAGCAAGACGATGCGCTGTACGTTCCCGTCCAGGCCGTCGTGCGCGTGGGTCGTCAGCCGACTGTCTACGTCCCGGGATCGCATGGCCCCGAGAAGCGACCCGTCAAGATCGGCCTCGACAACAGCCGTGTGGTCCACATCCTCTCAGGCCTCGAGGAGGGAGAAGAAGTTCTCTTGTCACCCCCGCTTGAAGAAAGTTCCAACCTGGAACAAGAGGATCAATCCGATACCGCCCAAATGGGCGACCTGAAAAAAACAATCGAGGCGTCGAAACACGCTTCCAAAGCCCGGGCAAAGGGCCCTCCTTCTCCAAGCGGTGACAAACCACCCAAAGGAGACGCGGCGAACGCTCCCCATTCCGACGAAGCCCAACAAGGGCCCGGCCCCAATCGTGGTCCCGACTCCGATCATGGTCCCGGCAGCGGCAAACAAATGACCCCTGAACAACGCGAAGAAATGCGAAAACGATTCGAGAGCATGACCCTCGAACAGCAAGAGGCCATGCGGAAACGCATGAAGGGAGGACGAGGTGGCCGAGGCGGAGGCGGAGGCGGTGGAGGTGGTGGAAGACGAGAGTGACACACACGCAAACCTCCACAACCCCTGATCCCCGCACGCCAACGAACGGCGATGCCGTCGCGGAACTTCGCGATATCACGAAGGTCTACGAGATGGGCGCGGCAAGCGTCCACGCCCTGGCCGGCGTCACCCTCTCCTTCAACAGAGGGGAATTCTGGGCGATCATGGGCGCCAGCGGTTCCGGCAAAAGCACCATGCTCAACCTCCTTGGATGCCTCGACCGCCCCACCTCGGGAAGTTACCGCCTCGAAGGCCGAAACGTCGCCGCCCTCGACGACGATGCCCTCAGCGAATCCCGACTCCGCCGACTGGGCTTCATCTTCCAGAGCTTCAATCTCATCCCGCAGCTGACTGTCAGGGAAAACATAGAACTGCCGCTGTACTACCTCGGATGGGAAGTCGTCGAAAGCGCCCAACGCGCCGCTGAACTCGCCGACCGCCTGGGCCTGGGGGATCGACTGGATCACCGTCCCACCGAATTATCCGGAGGCCAGCAACAACGCGTCGCAGTCGCCCGAGCACTCGCGAACGATCCCGCCGTCCTCCTCGCCGACGAACCGACCGGCAATCTCGACTCCGTGACCAGTGGGCAGATCATGGATCTGCTCGCAGAGCTGAACACCCAGGGCAAGACGATCATCATGGTGACACACGAGCCGGAACTCGCCACATACGCGAGCCACCAGCTTCATCTTCGTGATGGACGGATCGATCGCATCGACGGAAAAACCGCATGAATCAATTCAGAACAATGCGGAACATCCGCCTCGGCATGAAAACCCTCATGCTCCACAAGCTGCGATCTTTCCTCACCATGCTCGGCGTTGTCTTCGGCGTCGCCAGCGTCGTCGCGATGTTGGCCGTCGGCGAGGGCGCCAGCAAGGATGCGCTCGAAAGAATCCGAAAACTCGGAAGCACGAACATCATCATCACGTCCATCAAGCCAGCCGCCGATGACGCCGCCGGACGCGGCGGATCCCCCTGGCAATTGCAGGTCTACGGCCTCCTCTACGCCGACCAACAAAGGGCCCAGGAGACCTTCGCCGCCATCAAACACACCGTCCCCATCAAAGTCGTCAGACAGGAAGGCCGTCTCGGCTCACGCACCCTTGACCTTCGCGTCGTTGGCACCACACCCAAGTGGTTCGACCTCGTCCAGCGCCCCATGATCGCAGGCCGCCGGCTCACCCTGGTCGACGCACAGGAACGTGCCGGCGTCGTCGTCCTCACCGAATACGGCGCCCGACGCCTCCTCGCCACCGAACAGACCATCGGACAAAGTCTTCGCATCGGCGGGAATTACTACGAGGTCGTCGGTATCGTCGAAAGCGAAGGCGGCCAAGGCAGCTCCGTCCAAACACCCGATCAACAAATAGACGCCTATATCCCGATCGAAGTCGCCAGAGAACGATACGGCGACATCTTTACCCTACTCGCCTCCGGCACCTTCATGCGCGAGTCGGTCGAACTCCACCAGATGATTGTCCAGGTCGCCTCGACAGGCCACGTCGAAGCGGTCGCCGCTGGTCTCGAAACCATGTTGGCACGCTTCCACACCAAGAAGGACTACCGGATCAGCGTCCCACTCGCCCTCCTCCGCGAGGCCCAAGCCACCAAACGAACCTTCAATATCGTGCTTGGCTCCATCGCCGGAATCAGCCTTCTCGTCGGCGGCATCGGCATCATGAACATCATGCTCGCTTCGGTAACGGAAAGAACACGCGAAATCGGAATCCGCAGGGCAATCGGAGCCAAGCGAAAGCAGATCATCACCCAGTTCCTCATCGAAACCATGGTCCTTTCGACCTTCGGTGGACTGATCGGAATCACGATCGGCCTGATCATTCCCTGGCTCGTCACCCACTTCGCCGGCATGCCGACCGTCGTGACTCCTCACAGCGTCATCCTCTCGGTCGGAATCAGCATGACCATTGGCCTGGTGTTCGGCCTCTACCCCGCCAAACGCGCCGCCGATATGGACCCGATCGAAGCCCTCCGACACGAGTAAGCCGCTGAGAAGGAGAAAAAAAGTGTAACACAGACCGGCAGCAACTTGGTGCGGTGTCCCTGTTCTCTGAGCCGCCTCACCGGTTAATGCCAATCCAATCGCAAAAAACCCCGCGATTCTCGCTCCTTGCGAGGTTTTCGAACGAGCATACCGGCCGACCCCCGTGTCAGCCGTCGATGACCAACGGTTTGCCACGGCCGACAGGGGCGTCGGCCGCTACGAAAGCATGCAAAACGCTCTAGCGTTCTTCTATCAACGCTTATTGGGGTTTTGCCGCCTATTATGATATGATAGCATCAAACAGACAGGCCAATCGCCTGTCACCAGAGAGGGGAAACAAACAAGGGCCGCCGTTCGGCGTAAGGACACTTCGCCCGAACAACCAAGCCAAACCTCCATTCCATGCCAACCAAGGTGGGGTCCATCATGACGCAATGTAGAAGCAGTATTGTCAATCCAACCCGAACATGCTCCCCGCGCTGCGCGATGGCCGCGCTCTTGGTGCTCGGACTCCTCTCACAATCGTCGAATGCCGCGCCCCCAGCAGGCTATTACGATTCCGTCAACACGACGAGCAGCGCGACACTCAGAGCCACGCTCCACGAGGTGATCGACGACCACACGCGATTCCCCTACACCTCTTCTTCCACCGACACTTGGAACATCCTGGAATCCGCTCAGCAAGACCCGAACAACTCCAGCAAAATCATCGACGTCTACAGGAATGGGAGCTTCACGAAAATAGGTGGCGGCACCGGCCCATACAATCGCGAGCATTCCTGGCCGAAGTCCTACGGCTTTCCTGACGACGGTTCCGGAAACTACCCCTACACGGACTGCTACCAACTATTCTTGTGCGACACCGGTTACAACAGCGCGCGTAGCAACAAGCCTTTCAGAAATTGCAACGCCGCATGCTCCGAGTACCCGTCGGATTTCAACAACGGCCAAGGCGGCGGCTCAGGCTCCTATCCCGGAAACTCCAATTGGACCTCCGGAGCATACACCTTGGGAACCTGGGAAACTTGGATCGGCCGCCGAGGAGACATCGCCCGAGCACAGTTCTATCTGGATGTCCGCTACGAAGGCGGCACACACGGCGTCACCGGAAAATGGGAGCCGGACCTCATCCTCACAGACAACGAAGCGCTGATCGCCGCATCCAGCACAGGAAACAACGAACATGTCGCCTACATGGGAATGTTGTCCGTCCTACTCCAATGGCACCTTGAAGACCCTGTCGACGATTGGGAGAGGAATCGAAACGATGTCGTCTCGAGCTACCAAGGGAATCGAAATCCCTTTATCGATCATCCCGAGTGGGTTGACTGCATCTTCAACAACATCTGTGGCTGCGATAGTTTCGGTGTGATTGTTGGCAGCGGCGACGTCAATGGCGACGGATTCGTCAATGGCCTCGACATCGGCCCCTTCGTCGAAGAGTTCCTAAACCCCACCGCCCCAAGCGAAACCGCCTGCCGAGCCGACATGGACGCACAAGGCGACGTAGACGCACCGGATATCCCGCTGCTGATAGAAGCGCTTATCGAGCCCTAAAGCTTGTTTTGAACTGAAAGTGCCTGCTTCGCGGTAGCGCCGGCCCCCTGTGGCCGACGGGGGTTACATGCTGTTTGCCCCGGCCGACAGGGGCGTCGGCCGCTACAAATGGATTGAGAATGCTCTAACCTTCCACGATCCACGATTCCCCGTCATTCAACAGGTTCTCTAAAGTCCCGAGTCCTTTTTGCGTAATCGCCCTTTGGATCTGCCTTTCCATCTCCACCTCGTACAGCGGCGCATCCACACACCGAAAAACGCCCATCGGAACGGGAAAATCAGGGTAGTGCATACGGCTGAGAAGATAGGCCAGACTCGGCTCCGGGGTCCGCTCATCGTGAACCAGGAGATCGTCAGTCGTCACATCCCCGCCCAACGTCACGATCTCGGGATCGAGCCCGTTAAGCCGGATCCCCTTCTCCTTGTTCTTACCGAAAACGAGTGGCTTGCCATGTTCGAGGTAGACCGTCGTGTCATGCTTCTGGTCTTTGTCGCTGGCATAATGGAATGCCCCGTCGTTGAAAACGTGGCAGTTCTGGTAAACCTCCACGAAGGAGGTGCCATGGTGCATGGCAGCACGGTGGATCGTCTCGCCGAGGTGTTGAACGTTGACGTCGAGCGTTCTGGCGACGAAGCTGGCCTCCGCGCCGATGGCGATCGCCAACGGATGAATCGGATTGTCGATCGATCCCCAGGGTGTGGACTTCGTCTTTTTGCCAAGCTCGGAAGTCGGAGAGACCTGCCCCTTCGTCAAGCCATAGATTCGATTGTTGAACAGCAGGATGTTGATGTCGAGATTCCGACGAATCGCGTGAATCAGGTGGTTTCCTCCGATGCTCAACCCGTCGCCGTCGCCGGTGGCCACCCAGACCGACAACTTCGGATTCGCAGCCTTGACGCCGATCGCGATCGGCAGCGCGCGGCCGTGAATCCCATGAAAACCATAGGTGTCGAGGTAGTAAGGAAAACGACTGGAACAGCCGATCCCCGAAACCCACACCACATTCTCCTTCGGCAAAGCCAATTCGGAGAGTACTTTCTTGACTTGGGCCAACACAGCATAGTCGCCACAGCCAGGACACCATCTCACCGTTTGGTCACTGGCATAGTCCTTGGGCGTCAACGCCGGCAAAGCTTCTGTGGTCATTGGTCGTTTCCACCTGTCATGATCCTCTGGATTCCCGATTCGATTTCGGAAACGAGGAACGGCTTACCTTCAACCTTGTTCAGACCTTCTGCTTCGACACCGAAGTTCGCGCGGATCAAGAAGCGAAGCTGTCCGCGGTTCAACTCCGGAATCAACACACGACGGTATCGTTTCAGCACTTCCCCAAGGTTGGCGGGGAAGGGAGAGAGATACTCAACGACAGCGCCCGCCACACTCAATCCTTGTTGTTGGGCCCGACTGACCGCACTCAGAATCGCGCCGGTCGTGCCGCCCCACCCCATCACCAACAGGTCGCCCGATTCCGGCCCCAGAACCTGCTGGTCGGGAATCATCTCGACGATGTTCTCAATCTTCTTCGCGCGGTATTCCACCATCTTGGCATGATTCTGGGGATCATAGGACACCTGCCCAGTCACATCGGCCTTCTCGAGCCCGCCGATCCGGTGTTGCAGGCCCGGCGTACCGGGTAGCGCCCATGGTCTTGAGAGATGCTCATCCCGCAAGTACGGCATGAAACCCTCTTCCGAATTCGCGGTCTTCGGATGGTTCGCCTCGATCTTCTCATACGAGGCGAGATCCGGAACTCGCCATGGCTCCTCACCATTCGCGACGTAGCCATCCGTGAGTAGGATGACCGGCGTCTTGTAACGAAATGCTATCCGCGTTGCCTGGATCACAGCGTCGAAGCAACCCGCCGGCGTGCCTGCGGCCATCACACAGAGCGGACATTCGCCGTGGCGCCCAAACATCGCTTGCAACAGATCGGACTGTTCCGTCTTTGTCGGCAGGCCCGTGCTGGGACCGCCGCGTTGGACGTTGATGAGAACCAAAGGTAACTCAGTCATCACAGCCAACCCGAGTGCCTCGCCCTTCAGCGCAAGCCCCGGGCCACTCGTGCCGGTCGCCGCGAGATCACCTGCGAATGACGCCCCGATCGCGGCCGCAATCGCAGCGATCTCGTCTTCCGCCTGAAAAGTCTTGATGCGGTGGTGCTTGTTCTGGGCCAGCAAGTGCATGATGTCGCTGGCCGGCGTAATCGGATAGGCCCCGAAGAACAACTCCTTATCAGCGAGATGCGCCGCCGCGATCAGGCCCAGAGAAACTGCTTGGTTTCCAGAGACTCGGCGGTATCGTCCGGGCGTTAACGACGCTTTCGGAACTTGATAGCTGTTGGGAATCAGTTCGCATGTCTCGCCGAAGAAGTAGCCGGCCTTGAGGACGGTCTTGTTGGCAATGGCGACTGCCGGGTTTTTGCCGAACTTCTCATCAATCCACCCCAACGAAGGCTCGAGCGGCCTTCCGTACAGCCAGCAGATCAATCCCAGGGCAAAGAAGTTCTTGCAGCGAGAAACCTGCTTCGATCCCAGGGTAGAATCCGCGAGTGCCTCTTGGTTCAGCCTCGAAACCGGCACCTTGAACAGCTGATAGCCTGCAAGCGAATCGTCCTCCAACGGGTTGGAATCGTAACCCGCCTTTCGAAGATCCGCCGTGCCAAAAGCGTCCTCATTCACAACCAGCAATCCGCCCGGCCGAACATCTGGAAGACCGGTCTTTAATGCCGCCGGATTAAAGGCGACCAGCACGTCCGCCTTATCGCCAGGTGTATTGATTGGGTGGCTGCTGAAATTGACTTGGAAACCGCTGACCCCGGCGAGCGTTCCCACCGGCGCCCGGATCTCGGCAGGGTAGTCCGGAAACGTGCAAACGTCGTTGCCGAAAATCGCCGAGCTGCGGCTAAACTGCGTTCCCGCCAACTGCATCCCGTCACCGGAATCGCCGGCAAAGCGAATCACAACCTCGTGGAGTTCCTCCACCTGCTTGGAACTCTTCTTCAGCGAATCAGTCGTCTGAGTGGTAGCCATCTCATTCTAGGCCTCATTTCAGTGATATCCGCCTGAGAGGCTGACAGAGCACCGCAGTCTTCGATCGCCGCGCGGCCATCGCCGCCCAAGCATGTCAAGTCAACGCTCGCACTTTTTTCGTCCCGTCCAATGCGTCTTCGGAGCAATTCCGGCGGTATCTTTGAGGATAGTCCGCCATGCCAAAAGAATCCACAGATCTCCGTCCGATTCGAAGGAGCTTTGCCCCTTGATGAACAAACCCGCTCCAGCTAGACTGAGCCGCTGTCGAAATCGCGGTTGCCTTTCCTGTGAGAGGCAGCCGGACAACACAAGCGGCCGTGGCGGAATTGGCAGACGCGCTGGCTTCAGGTGCCAGTGGGGGCAACCCCGTGGAGGTTCGAGTCCTCTCGGCCGCATTCAGCATTTCGTTTTGCTTCCGATCCATCTAATACCGTTCGCCCCCATCAGCGACCTACATGTCGATCGACCGAAGTTCGCGTCACGGCCGAGGCCCTTGACGACAAACACAAGTCGAAAACGCCCCAAACAAGAGAGTCGAACGCCACTTTGGCCGCCCCTCGGGTATCCAGTGGGTCGGGTGGCATGGGTCAACTTGTTGACCCGTGTGCCCCGTGCCACTGCTCTTGAGCAGTGCTCGCAGAGTGCCATGCTCTATCCGACTCACGATGACGAGTCGGATAGGCACGGGCTCACACTCTCGAACAAGCGTGCTTCACACGCGATCAGGAGCACTGCGGCGTCCTGCCCAACAGTGCGAACTCGCTCGCGGCTCTACAGTTTCTTCGTCCGCTCAACACATCGGATTTTCAACCCGGCAAGCTCATCAAGAACCGGATTGTAGATATCCGGAGCGACTGGAATATACACGCCAGGTTTGTGCAACTTCCCCGTCAGGATCAGCTTTGTCGCGACGGCCGCCGGCAGGCTTACAGTCCTCGCCATCGACGAATCACCATCAGGTTGGCCATAGTCAATCAACGTGGAAGTGATGGCCTCTTTCTCACCGGAGGGGAATCGGGCCTTAAACTGGTGTACAAGGGCGATCATGTCCCGTTCACCCGGTGCGTATGGCATCTTCTTCAGCAGCCTCGCGGCCAGAATATCCAGCGCCGTCGTCTCCGAGCCCGCGATCGGCAGAGGATCGCCACTCATCAGCCCTAACCACTCAAACCGATCGAGAATGGCCGAAGAAGCGTCGATTTCAAATTGCGAGGCCAGATCCTTCCGAAGATCTCCACTCCCGGCACTTCGCAGGAATCCCGCCGTCCATTGTGCGAATGTCATCCCAGCCGGATAGGTCACCGGCGTCTCGTCGAGCAGGCCGAGATCAACAACTTTCTTCAAGGTCTCGCACCAACCGGGATATCGGAACGTCCCGCGGAACATCGTCTCGATGCCTTCCAGGCCGTACACATCCACGTATCCCAGCGAGTCTCGATTCGGATAGGCCTCCAATTCGCCAATCCCCTCGACCTGAACCGGATGACAATGCGTAAACAAATCTGGGCCCGGAACGTCAACCACCTTGCCGTTCTCACGATACCGGCCGGTGTTCTTGCCAGCCGTGCAGACAGCCCGCGGGCTCCACGAGAACTTGTATCCGAAGGGATTGTCGTTCGAATCCGGCGCAGGCAAACCGCCGCAATAAGAACGGAAGCTCGTGATTGTGCCGCCACGTTTCTTGACGTCATCAATAATCCGCATCGCGGACATGTGGTCAATTCCCGGGTCGACGCCGATCTCATTGAGGATCATTACGCCCGCGTTGCGGGCTGGTCCGTCAAGCTCTTTCATTTTCGGACTGACGTAAGAGGTCGTCACCATCTGCTTGCCGTGCTTGATACACAACTCGGCAACGACCGGATGAAGCGGAGCCGGCAGCAAACTCACCGCCAAATCATGCCTCTGGATGAGCTCCGCCAGCTTCGCGGTATCGTTAGCCAGAAGGGGAATCGCCACGCCATCAGGGTGCCCATCGACCAGGGCTTCCGCCTTGCTGACGGTCCGGCTCGCAACAGTCACTTGAAACTCAGGTTGCTCAAGCAGGTAGCGAACGAGCGGGCGCGTCACCAGGCCGGCTCCGAGGACAAGCACTTTCTTCATCAGACATACTCCTCTCAATCAATAAACACATCAACACTAAC
>CAZTAR010000143.1:0-10300 GCA_964611695.1 uncultured Planctomycetaceae bacterium
GGGCCTGCTCCGCGACTTCAGAGTGATCTTCGATTACCCCCACAAGCGGATCGCCTTCAACAGGTTGCATGGCCGCACGAAACGCGATGCCCAATCCGCGCATGAAGAGATCAAGTAAGGCGGGGCGTCGGGAAACGGAATGCGTTCGGGAATGCCTGCTGTCTTAGCCGCCGTTCTTCGCGAACAGCGACTTTGCCTCGCTGACGAGATAGAACGAGCCGGTCACACAGATCAAGTCTTCGCGGGTGATTGCCTTCTCGGCAATGACGAATGCCTCCGCAAGATCACCCGCCACCTGGGCCATTCGCCCGCTCACCTCGGAAAACCGTGCCACCAAATCCGCCGGATCCGCGGACCTAGGCGACTTGACCCGGGTAAAGATAATCTTGTCAGCGCCAAGCTGGATCAGCTTGAGCATGCCGTCGATGTCCTTGTCCGCGCAACAGCCGAAGATCACCACCATCGAGTCGTAGCGGACATTCTGGCCGATTGCCCGCATCAGGGCTTCGACGCTCGCGGCGTTATGGGCGCCGTCCGCCAAGACGCAAGGCTCCTCGCGAATCACCTCCATGCGACCCTCGAGGTGGACCTTTGCCAGACCTGCCACCGACGCCTCGTCGTCCAACGACATCCCGAGATTCTTCAACTGATCCAGCACGCCGATCGCGACGCCGCAGTTGATCGCCTGGTGCTTGCCTACTAACGGCACGGCCAGATGATCGAAATGGCTCGTCGGCGTCGTGACGCAAATCCGAGCCTGTGGGCCACTGGAACGAGACGATTCGAATCGGTAGCTGAAGGTGAAGTCTTCCCCCGCGAAATAGAGCGGAGCGCCCACGGATTTCGCCACGTCTTTGAGAACGCCCCGGACGGAATCTTCTTGCGGAGCGCTGACCACCGGGACAGAAGCCTTGAGGATTCCCGCTTTTTCCGCGGCGATTTCTTCCAGGGAATTGCCCAACTGAGGCATGTGATCGTAGCTGATGCTCGTGAGTGCGCAAACTTCCGGCTTGATCGCGTTCGTCGCGTCCAACCGACCACCCAATCCGGTCTCAATGACGGCAATGTCCACTTCCTTCGCGGCGAAGTAAAGGAACGCCACCGCCGTCAGTGCCTCGAAAAAGGTCGGTCGATCCGTATCTTGGCTGCGGATGACCTTGGCGACTCTTTGGATTAACCGCTTCATCTCAGGTCGCGAAATCTGCTGATCGTCGATTGTAATCCGCTCGCGAATATCCAGGATATGGGGCGACGTGAACAGACCGACCTTCAAGCCGTTCCCTTGGAGCATCTGCGACAGCATCGCGGCAGTGGAGCCCTTGCCCTTGCTGCCAGCAATGTGGACGCTCCGAAACTGTTGCTCGGGATGCCCGAGGTCGGCCAGAAGACGCTTCGTCCGAACGAGCGTCAGCGCCTTTCGGTCCCGCCTAGCCGGAGGGCGGCGCTCGTAGTTAATCAGGCTGTTTAGAAACTCGATGGCATTCGGATAGGTCTTGATCGGCTTGTCAGGGCTGATCGTCTGGGCCGAAACAGGTCCCTTCGGCGTGCGCGGAGAGGCCGCGCCTTTTCGATTGGTCTTCTTCAAGGCTTTGGTCCGTGTCTTTGAGGTTGATGCGCCGGACTTCTTGGATGTCTGACGGCTGGCCCCCCGTCCCGTCACCACTTCTGTACGTGCCATAGAGGCCCCATGTTATCCGCGCCATCCGTCATAGTCAAGACATTCGTCATTTCGCGGCCGGATAGCGAGCTTTAAAAATTATCGCAACTGTTTTTATAGCAAAAGGTTACATTAGTCTTCCGTGTTGAGTCTGGCTATCGTATATTACCCTAACGTTACAAGCCGTTTCATATCCTATTCGCCGACTCCCACATTGTGATTTTGCAGTCTTAATCCTTCGTTAGTAAAAGGTTAGATGAGTTTGGCATCGATAGACGCCGCGTTGAAGATGCACCGATACGCGCCCTCTGTTTTTGGCTCTGGCACCGGAATCTCACCGGTGAAGGCCGATCGCATTTCGCAGTCTTCCCGACGGAGGGATCGGATAGACCGAGGAATCCTATCGAGCTCTGGCCGCCTGGCCTGGGTTGGTAGTGGGTTCGGGATACCAGCCGGGTCTGGGATCGGCCGACGTACAAGTGTGCCGCACCATGACATATGCCCGGCCCGGAAAATTCACATCTTACCTTATGTGTTTCCTTTTTGTTTTTCCTCCAGCAAATGGCACGACTTACCGCACCAGCCATGTTGGCGGCGTCGAGCTACTCTATTTCGACGTCGCGACTGTCCATTCGGTTCGAGGCAATTTGGTTCGTTTCTTGATGCTCTCGCTGCCTTTCAACGGGCCAAGGGCGAGGAGTCATTTATCGGACGACTCCTTGGGGTGCTTTCCGCCCTTCACCAGTGGCATCGTCCTCGACCGATCAGTAAACTGTCATATTGTGAAAGCTGTTCCGAAGACAAAAATCGTCCGGTGCTGTCTTTGTCGGGGCATGATGCGTGTTTCGGCACGCGCCCTCTCTGTGTTCTGCCCGCACTGCCAAAAGAGGATTTCACTCGAAAATCTCCGAATCGTCGGATCGCACCCCGGCAAGGTCCTTGCGACGTGTGGCGACATCCTGATCGAGTCCACGGCCAGACTCAACGTCTCCCTCGTCGGCACCAACATTGCCATCAACGGTCGCGTCAAGGGTGCAGTCCAGGCGGAGGAAACCGTTGATGTCGGAACAAAAGGGCACGTGATCGGCGATATCACCGCCGCCAAAATCCTGGTGCAGGACGGCGGCAAGATTGAGGGACGGTGTCAGATGGTGGTGCCCAAACCTCTCAGCAAGCTGGAAGACGACCCTCTCGACGAGGTTGATTCATCGTCCGACACCATTGAAGAAGCCAGTGGGGACCCTGATGAGGCCAACGAGGCTTCCACGCCCATGAGCCAGGACCCACACCCTCCACGCCCGCGCCCGCTCCGACCGGGGCCCCGTCCTTCCCCCGAACCCACGCCCGCTCCGGCCGAGTTTCCGCGTCCGCGACCCTTGGGTCGTTCCGGGTGATTCGGCAGGGCGGAAACGAGACAGGGCCGATCGACTCTCCGGACCGGTTTCCCGGTCTGATGAGCCAACCGACCCTGGCCGGGCAGCACATATTCGCCGCCTCAACAATCGCCGAATGGACACTCATAGGTGTCGTAGTAGCTGTATTCCTCGATGGTCTCCTCCTCGTAGTATTCGGAATAATCGTATTCCTCGTACTCCTCGTAGTAGTAATCATTGAAGCTTGGCTCATAGTCGAATCCCAGGAACACATCCGTGAACGACCAGCCACTTGAAGGTCCGTGGCTTCCGAGCCTCTTATCGCAGCCGGTGCTGGGAAGGACTAACGCCAACAATGCAAGGCTCATCAGGATCGTCGTGAGTTTCTTTTTCATGGCTATCTCCTTGTTGCTCGTCGTTCGTTTCTTCTCTCGATCCGCACGCACCTCGGGTCCTACCGATGAACCCTTCGCCGGACCATCGGGCTTCAACGAGCCACGATTTGGGTGATGGTGGTTTCAGCGGCTGTCGCGGTACGTCGCAGTCGCCGTGTCCAATCTAACCTTTCAGACACAAGGATCGCCGGGAGGTTAGTATGGCTGGCGGAGATTCTGCTCAGGATAGTGAGCCACGACCCCGGAGACTCGCATGACCGCCCATTCGAGAGAGGGAAACACGAGGCTCAAAAAACGGACTTTGGGCCCCAAGCCCGTATTTTGGGGCCTTTTCGGTCGTAGAATCCATTTCGAGAATATTCGCCCGCTACCGGCATAATACGTGTTAGGAGCCGCCGGGGAGAGGTCCCGGACGATGGCTCGCACGCGGGTCCGCTTCGACGTGGTAGAATGTGACCTCGAAGGACCTGGGAATCGCGGTCGGCGGGAGAACGAAACAAGCTGAAAGGGCTCAACCGCCACAGCGTCTTCCCGAGTGTGCCAGAGAACGGGAGTGATCGAATGTTTGGTCGACTCGCAACAGTTCGCATCAAGAACGCCGAAGAGGCTTTGACGAACGGGCGGTTCGAGGATGCCTTGGAAATCGCGGCCGCGCCGGACCTCCAGGACGACCCCCGTGCGAAGAAAATCCTCGGCGAACTGGCGCCGTGTTTTCTTCAGCGTGGACAAGATCACCTCATTTCCCGCAGGTTTCATGATGCGCTGGCGGATTGTGACCGAGCCGAGAGATGCGGCTTCGATACCAAGAAAGTCAATGAATGGCAGAACCGAGCCCGACGCGCTCTTCGGGAGAATCAGCAAGCCGAACACGAGCGAGAAAACGGTCTCGCCGTTGCGCGTGAGCGTCTCGTCGCCGGTCGCCTCACCGAGGCCGCCGAGGCGATCACCGATCTTCCGAAGGACGATCCCGACGCGAGCGCGTTGCGTGATGCAATCACCAAGCGGACGGATGATGCCAATGGCGCAATTGAGACAGCGAAGTCGGATCTGAAGGCTGGGCGCGTCATTCAGGCCGTGGATCGCTTCAAAGCTGCCCAGAGACTCCACACCCAGGCCAAGGGCGCGGCCGAGTTGGAATCAGACATGGTAAACCACGTTCTCAAGCAAGCCACCGAGAGCTTCAAGGACGGTCGGCTCGACCGGGCAGAGAAGGAACTCGCCACAATCAGCGAACTCACTCTCAAGCGACGCGATCGAACGGATCTGACCGAGGCGGTCAGGCTCGCCCGGGAATCGGCAAGAGCATTGGCGGACGATCGCTACGCGAAGGCCGGCGTCTTGCTCGGCAGGCTGGCTCAGATCGGGCCGAAGGCCGGCTGGATCTCAGACGTGCGCAAACACCTCTCCGTCCTGGAACAGCATCGCCGCACACTCTTGGAAGGACCGCTCGGCCTGCTTTCAGGCAGAGATGTGCCCAGTGAGATCAGCGCTCGGACGTCGCCGGGCGACGAAACGTTGCCAGCGCATTCTCTGCGACGAATGCCGCCACAGCAGTCAGTCTTCCATCGACGCGCCCAACTGGAGAACGCCGATGGAAAGCTGTCGAAGCGGCTCATTCTCAGAATCGACGGCGCAGGCAGCTACCTCCTCTTCCGCAACGACCGGATCAGCATCGGCCGGGCCGGCCCGGGTGCTTCAGCTGACTTGCAGCTCATCAGCGATCTGGCAGATCGTCAGGCCGAGATCATCCGCGCAGGAGAAGATTACTTCGTGGTTTCGAACAATGGCGTCGAACTCGCCGGCCAACAGACCGACCACGCTCTCCTTCAGGATGGCGACAAGATCAGGCTGGGGAAACGCATCCGGCTCAAGTTCCTGCGCCCGAGCCGGAAGAGCACCGCGGCCGTCCTCGAACTGGGTGACGGCGTTCGAACGACGACCGATTGCCGCCGTGCGATTCTTTGGAGCGGACCGTTATTGATGGGCGGCACACGAGAATGCCACCTCAAATTAGGGCCTGCGCTGGGGAATGCGATTCTCGTTGAGCGCGGCCAACGGCTCTATGTCAAGGAAATGGGACCGAACCAAGAAGCCACGCCGCTTGACCTGGGCGTCCAAACGCAGATTGGCGCAATTCGACTGAGTGTAGACACATGGCCCGCCTCGTCCGGCGGAAAAAAGGGAACGGGATAAACGCCGCCTGAAGAATCGTGGCACAGGCGTCTCACCTGTGAATCCACCGCCGAGACGGCGGTGCCACGGGAGGTTTGTGAGAGTTCCTTAACAGGACATTGGCTGGGTATCGAACGATGGGCTTCCACTACAACCAAGGCGATCGGCCTTTGCCGGGCTACACGGTTCAACAGGGTGTTGGGCGTGGTGGCTTCGGGGAGGTGTACTACGCCCAGAGCGACGGCGGGAAAGAGGTCGCGCTCAAGTACCTCCGTGACAATCCGCAAGTTGAGCTTCGCGGCGTCGCGCACTGTCTCAACTTGAAGAGCCCACACCTCGTGGCCTTGCACGACGTGAAGGAAAACGCCGAGGGCGAATACTTCGTCATCATGGAATACGTCAGCGGCCCGTCGCTGCGCGAGCTACTCAACAGCGAGCAGGGGGGGCTCGGCCCGCAGAAGGCCGCTTACTTCCTCCGCGAGATGTGCAAGGGTCTGGCCTATCTTCACGATCGCGGCATCGTGCATCGGGACTTGAAGCCCGGCAACATTTTCTATGAAGACGGCTACGTCAAGATCGGCGACTACGGCCTGGCGAAGATCATGGCCACGAGTCAACACTCCGGCCAAACGGTTTCGGTCGGCACGGTCCACTACATGGCCCCGGAAGTCGGCAGCGGGAACTACGACCGGACGATTGATATTTATGCCCTGGGCGTGATGTTGTACGAGATGCTACTGGGTCGGGTGCCGTTCACTGGCGCGACGATGGGTGAGGTGTTGATGAAGCACCTGACGGCGCAGCCGGCGGTTGACGATCTGCCCGCGCCGTTCCCGCGTGTGATTCGGAAGGCGTTGGAGAAGGATCCGAAGGATCGATACCAGACAGTCAACGAGATGATGAGCGAAGTGTTCGCGGTCGAGGACCTGAGTCAATCTGTGGCCGCGCTCGATTCGTTGAGCCTGACGCGCATGGCGGCGGCAGTCTCGAAACAGGTCAAAGCGGAAGCCGCGGTCCAGGTAGCGCATGGAACACCCGGGCCGCTCGGCACAGGGAGTAGCAACGTCGGCAGGCTGGGTGCAACACCCGCAGTGCCACCCGTCTTCGGACGAGGGCCGCGGGGAGCACGATCACCGCGTGACGCGTATAGCGCGACTCCTCCGCCAATTCCGTCCCCCGGCGTCTATACCCACGACGCCTCCGGCAAACCGATCCGCGGCTTCACGGGCCACTTTCCACCGAAATATCGTTTGACGACGGGGATCCTGGGCGTATTCCTGGGGCCCTTGGGTGTCCACCGGTTCTACACTGGCTACACAGGGATCGGCGTGCTTCAGATCATCCTGACCCTTGCGACAGGTGTCGGTGGCCTGTGGGGTTTTATCGAGGGCATTCGCATTCTGGCAGGCTTCGACTTCCGCGATTCTCTCGGCCGCCCTTTGCTCGAAAAAGAGCCCAAAGCAAGTCGCGGTGCGGATCGTTCAGGGCCCAGCGAACTGGAAGGCCTCTTGAGCGACTTCCGCGATCGCCTTCGGCGACCCAAGCAAAACGCCGACATGAAGGGCGCGAGCGCGTCCCGAAGTCCTCTGGCCAAAACACTCTGGGCGATCCTCGGCGTTTTGTTTCTTCTGGCAGCATGTGGATTCGTCCTTGCTGGTGCATTGGCTCCGCCGGAGTGGGAAAAGGTGGATATGGGCTTCGGCCCCGCCTACTACGTCAACATGTTCCACACCTTCTACGGCGTCAGCGGGATCAGCCTGGCCATCGGTGTCCTCGCACTCTGGAAGGCCTCTCACCGCGCGGGCCTCTCGCCGTGGCGACGAACCGTGCGGCCGGTTTTGCTCGCGGCGTTCTTTGCATTCATGGTTGCCGCGTTCACCTGGTCATGGTTCTTTGCGGCGGGGGAGATGCAGTTGCCTGGCTTGGCAGCCCTCGGCATCGCGGCGGTGTTGTTCCTGTTTGTTTGGCTGCTGCGTGGCCCACGATTGCCGGTGCTGCCGAACGACCCCTATTGGGCTCGGGCCTGGGGAACCGTATTCGCCGGCATCGCGGTGCTGTCCGTCATCGGCATGGTGGCCACGCTTCGCGTTTGGGGCCAGGAGGGTGGAAAGGTGGTATTACATGACCGTGGCACGTTCAGGACTGTCTTGATGACAGGCGGACACAAAGTGCCCAACGAATCAGGTGGTTATTCGTATCGCTATGGCAAGTTCGAAGGCCAAGTGCCGGACGCGTCGTACAGCCTCGTTCCTGTGGCAGCGGGCCTGCTGGGCGTTCTCGGCCTAGGTTCCCTCTCGGAGGCGCGGTACCGTCGCAGGCTGGCAAACCTGGCACAGAAAGCGTTGTCGGAGAACCAACAGTAAAGGCGGACACGATGGGCTTCCACTACAACCAAGGCGATCGGCCTTTGCCGGGCTACACGGTTCAACAGGGTGTTGGGCGTGGTGGCTTCGGGGAGGTGTACTACGCCCAGAGCGACGGCGGGAAAGAGGTCGCGCTCAAGTACCTCCGTGACAATCCGCAAGTTGAGCTTCGCGGCGTCGCGCACTGTCTCAACTTGAAGAGCCCACACCTCGTGGCCTTGCACGACGTGAAGGAAAACGCCGAGGGCGAATACTTCGTCATCATGGAATACGTCAGCGGCCCGTCGCTGCGCGAGCTACTCAACAGCGAGCAGGGGGGGCTCGGCCCGCAGAAGGCCGCTTACTTCCTCCGCGAGATGTGCAAGGGTCTGGCCTATCTTCACGATCGCGGCATCGTGCATCGGGACTTGAAGCCCGGCAACATTTTCTATGAAGACGGCTACGTCAAGATCGGCGACTACGGCCTGGCGAAGATCATGGCCACGAGTCAACACTCCGGCCAAACGGTTTCGGTCGGCACGGTCCACTACATGGCCCCGGAAGTCGGCAGCGGGAACTACGACCGGACGATTGATATTTATGCCCTGGGCGTGATGTTGTACGAGATGCTACTGGGTCGGGTGCCGTTCACTGGCGCGACGATGGGTGAGGTGTTGATGAAGCACCTGACGGCGCAGCCGGCGGTTGACGATCTGCCCGCGCCGTTCCCGCGTGTGATTCGGAAGGCGTTGGAGAAGGATCCGAAGGATCGATACCAGACAGTCAACGAGATGATGAGCGAAGTGTTCGCGGTCGAGGACCTGAGTCAATCTGTGGCCGCGCTCGATTCGTTGAGCCTGACGCGCATGGCGGCGGCAGTCTCGAAACAGGTCAAAGCGGAAGCCGCGGTCCAGGTAGCGCATGGAACACCCGGGCCAGGAGCCCCTGGCCTTGGCCAGGGGGTAGCCTTGCATGGGGCCTCCCCGTTCGGAACAGGAAGCAGCAATGTCGGACAGCACATTCCGCCTCCGGTGATCAACCCCGCAGCCAGTGGGGATCGCATGGGGGGGCGGGTCGGGGAACGTTTCGACAGGATGCACGCGCGTGTCGCCGCACGCATGGGCCGAGTCGCCGAAGGCATCGACAACAGCGAGATCGGCCAACGGGTCAGCGAGGTAGCGGCCAGGCGTCCCCATTGGGCGGAGAGAACCACCATCGCCCTCCTTGTCGCCGGCGGAATCTCCTACGGCTGCAGCCTTCTTCGTGCAGATGGAAGTCTGGAATACGCTTTGGGCGTGTTCCTTCACATTCTCGCCATTGTTCCCGCCGTCATGTTCGGCTTCTGGATGAGCCTCGACAGGCTGCGGGCGGAGGGAAAATGGCTTCCACGGCTGATCATGACAGCCTGTGTCGCGGCCGTGTTGGTTCCCGTGGGCGTAAGTTTCGGTATCCTGCCGGTCGGAATGTATACTGACCGAGTTCTCGGCATGCCCGGCAGTCCATGGTCCATTCCACTGCTATTGTGCATACTCCTCTGCGATTGGCCGGACCGCGTTTGGAAAGGCCGCAAGGGTCGGGTCTGCCTCGGCTCGGCTTTCTCAGCGGGCCTGTTCGCATTTGTCGCCGGCTGGATTTTCGTTGACGGCAGTGGGCTCGTTCCCGCCGCGATTGCCGCGGCTGCGTCGCTCGCGATTCAGTCGATGGCCGGGCTCTGGCCGGTACCTGCCGGCGCGACTCTCACTGGAGACGACCGCGAACAACCAGAGGGTTCGCGGTTCGCCCCGCATGATGCCCCGCAGGGTTCTCCGAATCTCCATGCCGGTGCGGGTGCGTGGAACGAAGCTCCGCCCGATGCAAACGCGGCGGTTCGGATTGAGGATCGATCGACGCGGCATGACATCCCGGAACAACAAACGCACGACACAAGAGAACGCCGCAGCACGGTCGTTCGATCGCTGTGGCTCATGGCGGCCGTAGCACTTCTCCTGACCTCTGTGATGCTCTTCATCGCTTCCGGCGTGCTCGACCTCAAGGACGACGACTTCGGCGCGTACATCATTGGCGGCATCGTCGCGGCATGCTACAGCCTTCTCGCGCTGAGTTGCGTCGTTCCTCGTTTCAAGAACGGGCTATGGCGCGGTTTCTTCCGCAAGTTCGTCTTCTTCACGGGCATTGCGGTCTCCGGCGGAACCGGGGCGGCGCTTGGCCTCTTCGACTGGAGATGCGAAGATGATTTCCTCGTCGCGATCGGCGCGGTCATCGCTGGTGGTCTCGTGAGCCTGTTCGTATGGCTTGTTCCCGTGCCGCCATATGTGCCCACGACATCCGCCAAACCTGATGAGACTCCGGAAGAGGATGATG
>CAZTAR010000144.1:0-10295 GCA_964611695.1 uncultured Planctomycetaceae bacterium
AAGACGCCTCGGAAAACCCGAAGACTCCCACTGGTGAGAAAGGCGGGCTAGTGCAATCGTGTAGCGTCCGACCCCCGTGTCGGACGTCGATGACCAACGATTCGCCACGGCCGACAGGGGCGTCGACCGCTACGGAAAAATTAAACCTGCCATAGCGTTGGGCGGGCTTTCAGGATTGCCACGCGGAGACGCGCCGTCCTGACGATTTCCCCGGCACGCATCGTAGCTCGGCCAACGCACCGACAACATAGAGGGAAAAACGATGAGAGTTTTCAAGGTAGCGAATCTCATATGGTTGCTGCTGATCGCGGGAACCGCGGTCGCCGTGGCGTATCCGCTGATTCGGCAGCGGCGCGATGAGATCAGACGAGATCCTTGGCTCCGATTGCTAGCGCTGCGCAGGAACCAGCCGGATGCGAAGCTCCGGCGACAGAACGCCGACGCGGCAGCCGATCGAGTTGAGAAGAAATACACTTCTCTTGAGTATCTCACCGTCGAGGCCATCCATTCTCGGTTCGGTGACCGCAGCACAGTCGAGAAACCACTACCGCTCTGCAAGTGGAACAAGCAACGAGAGGACTTCCGAGCCACGCATCGGCAAACTCAGAACAAGTCTGCGGTGGAGATTCGTGTTGAAGGGAAGCCGGTCTATCTCTTCTTCGAGAACGAGACGACCGAAAGCGATTTCAAGTATCCATGGAACGGCGTGCCGGGCATGTTCCGTATCGTTCCCAAGTCTCATTTACGAACGATGCTGACAGAAGGCGTGGAGGCGAGCGTTGTGTGTGAATCCGGCATCTATCGCAGCGCGTGGATCGGCAAGAAGGCTCGCGATGCGGAATATGCCGGCAGGGTGGAGAGATGGGTGAGAAGGCTAAAGACAGGAGAATGGATCGGCAAGTTTGACAAGGTGGATGTCGTCTTCTTCGATCGCGAGACCATCTGGGACTTCTACTTCGTGGACCGAGAGGGGTTTGTCACCCGGTGGATCACAGTGCGTTTCGAGCGGGACGATTACTCGGAATACCTCACCATCTCCCGCAACGACTTCACTTATGACACATCCCCTGTGCCGGAGGAGGTGTTTTCCCCGTCTCAGGCGTTGCTTGAGAAGGCGAAGTCCTGGGTGGACAGATCGGACGAGCCTTTCAAGTGATAAAAGCGGATCGAGAAAGGAGGTGGTGTCTTTCATGCAATAGTTTCGTGACATGAACTTTACCCATTGAAAAAAGAAGGAGATTGTGAAATGCAATCTGCAAAGACGTGGACCTGGGTGTGTTTGGCAACGCTCGCGGCATGGATGGTTTCTGGAACCGTCATCGCGGACGACGGGAGTGACCCGCCGGCGTTCCACGGGGGCGGCGGCGTGCCGATCCTCGATCGATACCACGATCAGCTCCCGCGACAATTCGATGATGAGTTCACGGCGGCGGACTACTATGCGATTGTGGTTGACACGATGGCGCCGTTTGAAGGTCAACTGCTGCTGGCAAGGGACGTGGGCGATACGACCTACTACTTCTACTGGGTGGTGGGAAACATCGAGGTCTGGCAAGCCCCGGATGTGCCCGTCGATCTCGATCTCTTTGTGGATGACAACGGCCGGCCCGCCTTCGCGATGGGCGGTTTGGCCGATGGTTACCTCGACATCACCGAGGGCCATATCCTCATCAGAGTCTACATCACGTCGGTCGGCGAGTTTTATTGGATTGAACCCATCCCGGACTATCCGCCGAGCGATCCCTACGCGCCCCTGGCGCCTGCTCGCTAAGATGTACAATGCACGTGCGGCCATACGAAGCAGCGGACAGGGTGTACAGGCGAGGAGGACTGTCGAGAAGGTCAGCCCTGTACCCGAAACCTCGGTGGCGGCCAAACCATAAATGACAGATGCACAAACACGGACGTCGCCGATCCTGGTGTCCCCGAGCTGCCGCAAGATGATGGCGGAGGAACATGCGGCGCCATGACCACAAGCTCTCCCCCAGGCTCACGCTTGGAATCCCCGTCGGTCACTGGGATTGGAATGCTACCATTCACGGAGACCATCCTTCCGTACATCGCGCTGGGCATGTTGCTGATGAAGGTAAACATACGCTTGCAGAGAAGACGCAGGTAGCTCGCGTAGTACACCCAAAAAGCGAGTTCGCCGGCAGGAATCGTTGCTTCGCAAACGCTCCAGCCGGCGAACCTCTTAACTAAAGGAGCCTCAGATTGTGTAGCCCCGCGCTGTGTGCCACTGGCAGCTTGCTGCCAGTGCTGGCACGAGCGATCAAGCCGCCCGTGGAATGCGATGAGACACCATTCTGCATTTCCCGTCGGCCACGGGGAGCCGACGCTACCCGCGAATTCCTCCACATTAAGGCGCTACATCCCTTCCTCCGGCATCACAAGGTTGCCATCCTTGTCCAGGAAGCCTTCGAGCTTTCGGCAGCGGACCGGATGCTGCAACTTCCGGATGGCCTTCGCCTCGACCTGGCGGACGCGCTCGCGCGTGACCTTGAATATCTTGCCGACCTCTTCCAGCGTATAGGTGTACCCGTCGCCGATGCCGTAGCGGAGCTTGATGATTTCGCGCTCGCGATACGTCAGCGACTTGAGCACCTGCTCGATTCGGTCCTTGAGCATTTCGCCGCTGGCGGTGCTGACGGGGTTCTCCGCCGAACCGTCCTCGATGAAGTCACCGAAGTACGAATCCTCACCCTCGCCGACAGGCCGGTCGAGCGAAATCGGGTGCCGGCTGATCTTCAGCACACGGCGCACTTCGCTGATCGGCATGTCGGACCGATCGGCGATCTCCTCGATGGAGGGCTCGCGACCGAGCTCCTGCACGAGTTGTCGCGAAGTATTCCGAAGCCGGCTCATGGTCTCGATCATGTGGACCGGAATACGAATCGTCCTTGCATGGTCGGCAATGGCCCGGGTAATGGCCTGCCGAATCCACCATGTTGCGTACGTGCTGAACTTGTAGCCGCGGCGATACTCGTACTTGTCCACCGCTCGCATCAGGCCGGTGTTGCCTTCCTGGATGATGTCGAGGAAGGGCAGGCCGCGGTTGCGATACTTCTTGGCGATCGAAACGACAAGCCGCAGGTTCCCGCCGGAGAGCTTCCGCTTGGCGTCTTCATATTCGGCGAAAACGCGATTGATCGTCGCGACACGTCGGCGGAGCGCCTCGGGGCTCTCCAGGACAATGTCCTGAAGACCCGCATACTCGTCCTGCATCGCTTCGACTTCCTCGGCAGGGAGGGACGCCATCTTCTTGGGCTTCGAGAGTACGGCTTCGAGTTCCGTCAGCTTGTCGGAGATCGCGAACAACTTCCGCATCATGGGCGCGACCTTGCTCGTTCGCAGGGCAAGTTCTTCGAGCAGGGTGACACACTTGCGACTCCGCTGGCCGATTGTCCGCGTGAGCGCATTCCGCGCCGCGTGGCTCAACCGCCCGTCCTGGAGTTTATCCCAATCACCTTGGTTGAGTTGCATCAGCTTCGTGACTGTGCCCACATTGCCAGGCAACCGCTGCAAGACCGTCACCTTCGCCTGGTTTTCTCCGCTGGAGATTTTCATCGTGCGGTCGAACGGCAACGTCCCTTCGCGGACCATTTGCAGTATCTCGACCGCGGCCGTGAGACCACAATCGGACTCCAGCACTTTGCGCCGAAACGCGGTCCGCGTCAGTTCGATCTTCTTCGCCAGCGCGATCTCCTCGGATCGCTTCAGAAGCGGAATCTCGCCCATCTGCGTGAGATACATCCGGACCGGATCGTCGATCCGCCGACTCGGCGCTTCAATGGGAAACGTCTCTTCCGTGGCGGCCGCCTGTTCAGGCGTGAGGCGACGCTTGTTCGCGGCGGGACTCTCTTCCCCAAATGGCAGCTTGGCCGCTTCCGCCTCGTCCACCATGTCGACGCCCAGCTCTTCCAATCGTTGGAGGATGCCTTCGAGCCGGTCCGGCATGACAGCCTCATCCGGCAGCGCGTCATTCAGTTCTTCCCAGGTGAGAAACCCACGCTGTCGCCCCTTCGCCATCAACTCGCTGACGCTGAGTTCGATGGGGTCGGCGACCTCCGGGGCTGTTTGCACAGGAATTCGGGGTAGGATCCGTTGGGGGGATTGTTTACTTGTTGCTCTGCTCATGCGATGCAGCTCCAGTACTGCGACTTTCGGGTAGCACCACGTCCGTGGCACGACAGTCGTTCCGTCTTTCCGTTACGATCTTCGCCATTCCAACGAAGACCCGTGTCCTCTACCCTCCAAAGACTTCCGCCAATAGGCGGGCTCCATTCCATCCCCCCAAGTTTTCCATTCCCCCAACAGAGCTTTCCTGATTCTCCTCCGGACGCGCCGCTTCATTCAGCGGGCAACGTGGATTCCGGTTCAGGATCGACAGCAACCTGTCTCGCCGAGTGCCGATATCCCGCAAAGACACCGATGCCGCCGGACGCCTTGGCGAAAACGCGGCGCAGCTCCTTCTTGCCGGCGTCGTCCGGCATCTCGTGGGGTCGGCGATTGGCTTTGCGGCGAAAGTCGGTGGTCGCCTCGTCGCGTTGGCTTTGCTCCAGTAGGGCCTCTAGGCATTTCACGGCGCCTTCTACGCGTGCAGCGAAGCTTCCCCGACCTTGCATGGTTGGGGCGAGGCTCTCCCATCGTTCACCTGCAGCCTGCAGTTCCGTAACGAGCCCCGACGCCTGAACCGATTCAAACCGGCTAATGAGCGCAGGCAGCTTCAACTCTTCACCCGCTTGCATCATCTCAACGACGGCGATGGCAATCTCTTTCAGGTGGCCATCCGACATCAAGGCAGGATCGAACACATGCGCCGCGGCCTCAAAGTGCTCCGGCTGATTCAACAGCACTTCGAGTAGAGTTCGCATGGCCGTTTCGGCGGCATTGCGTGGGCCGACAGTGAGGCCGCGAACACCAACACCGCCATCTCGCGGCGCGCCGGGAAGCCGTCGCGAGACGATCCGCAATTGTCGATTTACCTCCTCGCTGGATAGCGCCAGAAGCTTCCCTACCTGGTTGAGCACCAACCCCCTCTGAATAGGGTCGCAATCGCCCAGATTCGCTGTTCGGGCGAGCAAACCCAGAAACGCCTCAATCGCACGCCTACGGTCGGGACCTGAACCAGCACCACGGTATCGCCGGCTGACTTGATCCCATTTGAATTCTAGCGCGTCGCGGGCAGAGGTCAAAACCGCCGAAAAAGCTTCTGCTCCGCTGGAAACGAGCAATTCGGCCGGATCTTTGGCTTCTGGGACGCGAGCGAGCTTCACATCGAGCTTCTCGATCAGAAACAACTCCAACGCACTATCCGCCGCACGCTGACCCGCTTCGTCCGAGTCGAACACCAACACCACACCGTCAACATACCGTTGCAGCAAACGGACCTGCTCGAGGGTCAGTGCGGTTCCCAGCGTGGCGACTGTCGCGGCAAAGCCGTATTGCTGGGCCATGATGCAATCCACATAGCCCTCAACGACAACCGCCCAACGCTCGGTGCTGAATGCCTGTTTTGCCGTATCAACACCAAAGAGACACCGGCTCTTATCAAATAACAGGCTCTGAGGCGAGTTGATGTACTTCGCCCGCTCATCACCCAATGCCCGACCCCCAAAACCGATTGTCCGGTTGATCGCGTCCCGAATTGGAAACATCAGCCGATTCCGAAAGCCGTCATACAAGCTGCCGTCTTGGCCTCGCTTCACCAGGCCAACTGCCACCATGAGGTCGTCCGCGAGCCCTGCTTTGCGACCAGCCGTCAACAGGGCGTCCGAACGGGGAGGCGCCAAGCCGATCCCGAACCGCTCAATCGATTCCTCGCTAAAACCGCGATGGATTGCGTACGCCGTGGCTTCGCTGCCTGCCGGATCACGCAGCTGCCGCTGGAACCAACGAACCGCCCAATCATTCGCCCGAGCCAGGGTAGGCTTGTCGTGCTCCGGGCGAGCGCCGGAATCACGCGCTGATTCTTCCAGAACAATGCCGGCCCGATTGGCAAGGATCGCCAGCGACTCTCGGAAATCCACGTTCTCGCGGAGCTGCAAAAACTTGAAAACATCACCACCCACACCACAGCCAAAACAATGAAAAATCTGCTTATCGGGCGTTACGGTGAAAGATGGGGTCTTCTCCTGATGGAACGGACAAAGGGCCTTAAAGCTCTTGCCCGCACGGGTCAGGGTGAGGTACGACGCCACGACATCGACGATGTCGTTGGCCTGCCGGACATGCTCAATAGTAGCGACTGAGGCCCTTCCGGACACACAAGCTCCCCGGCGAATATAAACACTGCGATAAGTTGGATATACGTCTTAGGTGTTCTGAACGGATTATTAAAGTGCCGCCTTGCCCTACCCCCGACAGGCGGAGATCAAGGGACTCATAAATATATCACCAATACTGGCGAGGGGCAAATTATCGGCGAAAAATTGCTCAAAAAATGATGCTATTGGCAATTGCACGGAATATAGGACTACAACGCTAGCTAGTGCTTTGTCACTGGTCGAATGATAGATGCCACTGGCGGCTGGCCCGCCAGTGGCCGGTGAGCGGTTGTTGGTAATTTCGCACTGGCGGGCAAGCCGCCAGTGACACACACGTTGCCCGCATATCCCTCATATGACGCTTGACAGAGCACTAGAGCAGATTCATTTTTCCGCAGCGGTCGACGCATATGTCGGTCGTGGCAAACAGTTTGTATTCCACGTCCGACACCGGCGTCGGACGCGACACGATGACTGAGTTTGCTCTAAACTGTCCGATACGCCGAGTTTGAGACGTTCTCACACTCACACGCATACCCAGAAATCTTCACATCTCGGCCCCCTATCAAGCGTCTTCCCGGGCCTCCCACAATGCGACAAACAGGCCGAGAATCGATCTGCCCACTCGGAAGCGAAAAACGAGCCACACACTTGGCTGTTCCGGACTTTAATTGATGCGTTGGATTCCGCTTACACGCGTGCGTGCGACACCCAATCCTGCAGAATAGGGCTTGCAATAGCGACGCGACCGGCGTACATTCTAATAGCACTATGGCGTGAATCGAACTGGGTGGACCCACAGGTGCGACTCTCCTTCCCCACCAAGAAGCACCCGACCATCCGGTCTTGAATTGTGATATGACGAACCCGCGCCAAACCCTCCAAGTGGTACGGTCAAGATAACGGGGGTGTCTGTTGAAACGATGCCAGTCCGCCACGTCGCGGACAAGCTTGAGTGAGTGAGGAGATTCCCATGATGCGACTCCGCATACTGTGTAGCGCGCTGGTGGTGACGCTACTGATTTGTGCCGGTTCTGTCCTTGCCGACGACTCGGCCTTGTCCGATGCTGATAAACTCGAAAAGGGCGTCCAACTCTACAAGGACGGACAATACGAAGACGCGCGAGCGCTGCTGCGCAGTATTGATCCGGACGAACTGTCCGAAGACCAGGATCTCCAACGGCAAAAGTTCCTCGGCCAAGCCGCGACGGCCATCGGTCGCGTCAATGACGCCAAAGAGGATCTCCGCAACGGCACCACCGCCTCAGAGGCTGGCAAACTCGAAAAGGCTGCCAAGGCGTTCCGGCGCATCCTCAGCAATAAGTACGCGCCTGCGGATGTCGCACAACAGGCGCAGTCTCAATTGGCCAGCGTGGAAGCCAAACTTCAAGCACAGAGCGGCATGTCGAGTTCAGCGCCAGCAGGTCGCGGGACTCCAATCGGCCACTCTTCTCTGCTCAGTCAATTGTCGGAGGAGTACGACCTGCTATGGCAGCAGGCGATCAAGGCCTACCGGGAAACCGAATCCAAAATCCGCAAGGCCGTCCTGAATGAGAACTTCCCCGAGGCACGTCGCCTTCTGGACTATGCCAAGCAGACGATCGATCTCAACAGACGTTATGCGTCGCCCCCTTCCGCGTATGAAGACTATCAACAACAAGCCGCGGAGCTTGAGTTGTACGTCGAGCAAGAGGAGCGAAACTGGCAGGAACTCGAAATCAATCGTAAGCAGAAGGAAATCGCCGAAGCCGAAAAGAGCCATATCGAGCGGATCAAATCCAACAAGCTCATGCAGATCGAGCAGCTCATGGAACAGGCGGCCGAGTTGCGGAAGGAGATTCGCTACGAAGACGCGATCGAGGTGCTCGACCAGGTGTTGATCATCGATCCCCAAAACGACCAGGCAGCCTGGATGCGGGAAACACTCGAAGACCTCGCCATGGGGATTCGGGACCGCAAGGCGGTCACTGATCGGTCGTCGCAAATTCAGGGCCTCCTCATCGACAACGACGAGGCCATGATTCCGTGGCACCAAGACATGCAATTCCCGAACAACTGGGCGGAGCTCACCGCGAAAAGGCTTGGCCGCGGGGCGGAAGCCGCCGCCGAGTCCGAGGAAAACATCGCGACGCGGAAGAAGCTCAGGGAACGGGCCGCCGAGGTCAAGTTTGATGCCGTCGAGTTCCAAGAGGTCATCACATGGCTCCGTGGCACCACAGGGCTCAACATCGTCGCCAACTGGTCCGCGCTTGAGCTCGCGGGCATCGAGAAGGATGTCGAGGTAACCCTGAGCCTGCAACAAGTTCGATACGAAAAGGCCCTCAAACTTATTCTTGACGAAGTCGGCGGTGGCGAGTTCGAACTCAGCTATGAAATCGACGACGGCGTAATCCAGATTTCCACGAGGGAGGATCTGAGTCGCACGACGGTTACCAAGGTGTACAACGTTCAGGATCTCCTCATCTCCGTGCCCACCTTCAGAGGACGCCAGATCAGCATCGAGCAGGTCGGCCAGCAGCAGCAGGAAGGTGGTCTTGGTGGTGGACGCTATCTTCGTGGCGAAGGCGGCGGCGGTGGCGGCGGCGGCAATAGTGGCGGCCTCTTCGCAGGCGGTGGCGGCAACGAAGGCGAAGACGTGCAAGAGGGAGACCCACTCGAGCCGATCATCGAACTCATTCAGGAAACGATTGACCCGGAATCTTGGCGAGAAGCCGGTGGCAATGTCGGCGCCATTCAGTCGCTGAACCAACAGATCATCATCACACAAACCGCAGCGGCCCACGAACAGTTGAGAGACCTGCTCTCTTCCCTTCGACGGGCCCGAGCCCTTCAAGTTGCCGTCGAAGCGCGGTACATCACGATTTCGAGAAACTGGTTGGAGCAGATCGGCGTCGATCTTGACATTGTTCTGAACAACGGCAATGCAGGCTTCGATCGCACAACCATCCTCGATCCGGCCACAGGCAACCCCGTGCTTGTCCCACGGCAGTTTGTCCGCAACGGTTTCACCCCGGGTGCCCCCAGCGGCGTCGGCATTGGGCTGCCCACCCAGCCGTTTGGTCAGCCCTACGGACAACCGGGACTCGTCCCGGCTACCGGCGGCGTCGGTCCGGGCTCTGGCTCCATGACCAATATTCCTCTCGTGAACAACACGCTGGACCTCGCGTCGCCCAGCGACACCAATATCGCCGGTTCACTCGGCAGTATTGTGAACCAAAGCCCGGCCTTCTCGATTGCCGGCAGCTTCCTCGACAACATCCAAGTGGACTTCCTGCTTCGCGCTTCCCAGGTCGACCGGCGATCCAGCGACCTGGACGCCCCTCGACTCGTGCTCTTTAACGGTCAAAGGGCCACCTTCGAAGCCTTCATCGAGCAGGACTACATCGCCGCACTCACCCCGGTCATCGGTGACAATGCCGGTGCTTTCCGGCCGCAAATCGACACGGCCCTCACCGGTCGATCACTGGACGTCCAGGCAACGGTCTCCGCGGACCGACGATACGTCACCATGACCGTCAGGACGTTCACCCGAGTCACCGGCGACTTCCGAACCGTCTTCTTCGGCGGCTCCCAGACTGTCGGCTCCGGTTTTGTCGAGTTGGCAACCCAGACGACACAGCAAATCCGGACGACCGTCTCCGTTCCCGATGGCGGCACCCTGCTCATCGGCGGCCTAAAACTCTCCGGTGAACGCGACATCGACGCGGGCGTCCCGATTCTGTCCAGGATACCCATCCTCAAGAGGGCGTTCTCGAACACCTCCAATGTGAAGGACGATCAGATTCTCCTGATTCTGATCAAACCATCGATCATCATTCAGGAGGAAGCGGAACAAGAGGCGTTCCCCACCCTCTCTTCAGTGGCGAGAGGGTAGTAATCCTGCAAACCCCGGCGCAACGGCCAATAGCCTTGCGTCGCACCTGATCGACATCGACAAAGGCCGATCGCTTCCCAACCGAGGCGATCGGCCTTCTCTTTTGCCGATATAGTCACGGTTTTGGGTAGTGGTTCACTTTGAAATGTGGGTGC
>CAZTAR010000145.1:0-10272 GCA_964611695.1 uncultured Planctomycetaceae bacterium
CCTTCTCGCACCCTCCCTGGCAAAAGCCCTCTCACCAGGTAACACTCTTAACTGGCGCAGCTTACCCAATCCCCCCATTTTGACAACTAAAAATATTATCGTGCCATGAGACGAAAGACTTGACGCCCCAACATGTCAGGCCAATGGCCGTTTTGGGGTGATACTGGGACGTTCCATCCTGAACGATCTGCCTGCCTGCATACCGCTATCCGGAACACCCTGGCCGACGGCGATTCCCGTCAAGATAGATCATGAGGACCGTGATATCGGCCGGGCTGATTCCGCTGATCCGCCGGGCCTGCCCGATATTGCGCGGCGCGACGGCTTGCAGCCTCTCCCGGGCCTCATGTTTGAGTTGCCGTAGCAAGCCGAAATCGAAGCCGTCCGGTATTCGTCGTGATTCCATCACGCGAAACCGTTCGACCTCTCGCTGTTGCCGACTGATATAGCCACCATACTTGGCTTCGATGCAAACGGATGCCGCCGCTTCGGCCATGAGTTCCACCGAACAGCCCGACGCCAGGTCAGGCGATGCGTCCGCCCACTCCCGCAACAGGCCCGAATCCGGCCCGCCTTCTTCCCCGTGTGCGAGAACATCGAGCAGGCGGCGGCCGTCGTTCCATCGCTTGGCCGACCAGGATTCAAACGCCTCGGATAACGACCGTTTGCTTTCGAAACGGCACCACCGCGCATCATCCACAAGACCGACCTCCCGGCCAAGCGGCGTCAGGCGGACGTCGGCATTGTCGCCCCGCAGTAGCAAGCGGTACTCCGCACGGGAAGTGAACATTCGATACGGCTCGATCGTGCCCTTGGTCACCAGGTCGTCGATCATCACGCCGATGTAGCCCTGATCGCGACGGAGCACGACGGGTTCATCTTCTCGACATTTCCGCGCGGCATTCATGCCGGCCATCAAACCCTGACCGGCGGCCTCCTCGTAACCACTGGTGCCGTTGATCTGCCCCGCCAGAAAAAGGCCGGCAATCTTTTTCG
Organism: uncultured Planctomycetaceae bacterium; assembly: GCA_964611695.1. GTDB lineage: Bacteria > Planctomycetota > Phycisphaerae > UBA1845 > UTPLA1 > CAZTAR01. The sequence continues at coordinate 997 of CAZTAR010000145.1, forward strand.
TTTCCAACGTGGCCTGAGTCTGTTGCGGCGGAACGAAATCGTATTCGACCGCGTAGCCCATCTGCACGATCTCAGCCCGCGCCAAACCACGAATCGAACGAACCATCGCGATCTGAACATCTTCCGGCAACGACGTGCTGATCCCATTGCAGTACAACCTGTCGCTCTCGTATCCTTCGGGCTCAAGAAAGATCTGATGGCGCGGCTTATCGGAGAACCGTACGACTTTGTCCTCAATGCTCGGACAATACCGCGGTCCCGTCGAACTGATCTGACCCGTATAGAGCGGAGCCCTGTGCAACGCAGCCCGAATCAAGGCGTGCGTTTCCTCATGAGTGTAGGTAATCCAGCACGGCACCTGCCGCTGATCGAGTTTGTCGTGCATGAAGGAAAACGGAGCAGGCGTTTCATCCGGCGATTGAATCTCCAGCGCGCCGTAGTCCACCGAATCGCACGCGATTCGCGGCGGCGTTCCCGTCTTCAGCCGCTGAAGATTCAGCCCGAGATCCGCCAGTGCGCTGCCAAGTCCGTCGGCGCTATCCTCGCCGAGTCGCCCGCCAGCCGTGATCGTCTCGCCGGTGTGCATGACGGCCCGAAGAAACGTCCCGGTTGTGACAATCGCGCATCGACAACGCAGGATGCCTCCATCCTTAAGGCGAACACCGCGAACGACCGGGCGATCCTGGGCCGGTGGCTGTTCGACGTCGATCCCCTCGACGATCCCATCGATGATCGTCAGGTTCGGCGTCGAGGCAAGGGCTGCCTGCACTGCCTCGGAATACAACGTGCGATCGCATTGTGCTCGCGGCGATCGAACGGCAGGTCCCTTCCGGCGATTCAGAATGCGAAAGTGAATCCCCGCGGCATCGGAAGCCAGCCCCATCAATCCGCCGAGAGCATCGATCTCGCGGATCATCTGGCCCTTGCCGATCCCCCCCATCGCCGGGTTGCAGCTCATCCGCCCGATTGCCCGCCGATCCATCGTGACCAACACGGTCGGCACGCCCAATCGCGCACAGGCCCACGCCGCCTCCGCCCCGGCGTGCCCGCCCCCAATCACAACTACCTCGGTTTCCACGTTCATTGTTCGACCATGATACGACAGGGTGCGATCAAACGCACCGTTGTATTCGCAAATGGTGGTCAAGATGCACCCGACACCGACGGCCAAACTGCTCGAAAAGAAAATCGGGTACTGGTATCATTTGGGTGCCTTGGGCTGCTTGTCCGCCCGTGCCGGCACTGGCAGCAAGCTGCCAGTGGCACCCCTCTACGAAACGATACCAGTATCGAAAATCGGGCGGCCCGGTCATGTTTGATCGGACCGCCCGATGAATTGTCTCGCATTGAGGGCTCTAGCAAAGCTCGTTGGTGCGTGAATCCTTCCTCGCACCCCGCATTCAAACCCGCTTCAGCGTCTACGGCTGGCTGGTCTTATTCAAGCCGAACTCGTTGCCGTAGATCAGGTAAGCGTCACCCGAAGCCTGACGCCGCTGATTGGGTGCGAGGATATTGATGAAGTCGGCCTCTGGAGCGCCGAAGATGATGTCGGTGAAGCCGTCACCATCGATGTCACCCAGGCGTGCCACAACATCCACCGTCGCCTCATCCGGCGTGGTGTCGCCCGCACCAGTATCCTTCTCATAGGCGGACACGAACACGGCCCCCTTGAGAATTCGGTTGCCACCCACCCGTCGGTTCAGGTCGTCCGGCAACACAAACGTCTTATTCTGAAGCAGGCTGTTGCTGCCAAAGATCAGGTAAGCAACGCCCTGCCTGACAAACGTCTGGACGGTGATGTTGGCGCCGGTGCTCGTTACGCTGAAGCTAGTCGCACGCCGGCCGAGGAAAGAAATCGTCGGGATGTCGGGCAGCGGTGCTGGGAAGTCCTGCTGTGCCCGAATCGCGGACACATTGAGAGTCTCCTTTGGCATGATCGTCATCGCGGCCAACAGGCCCTCTTGGGCGGCCTGCGCGGAGGCGGAAGAAATCGTCACCGGCGTCCGGCCCGGCGTGGTCGTGCCGTTCGTGTCGAATTCAAACGTCGTGCCATTGATCGTAACGGTGCTCCCATCGAAGATCGCGCCGCTGAATTCAATTCTCGCGCCGGGCCATTGTTGGCCAGGGGCGGTGATCAACAGGTCATCGAAACCGTCAAGGTTGAAGTCGCCCGCGCTCGAGACGCCGTGCTGCCCCCGCTCAATCAACGGCGTGGCCGAATCGAGAGTAGCCGGGATCACGGGATGAACGGGACCGCCACCGCCAAGTCGAGCGTTGGCGGAACCACCCACGAACTTGCAGCCGAGGTAGCTTGCCGTGCCAACCTGTTCGGCGATGATGGTGGCTTCGCCGGTCACCGTCGGGCCCCCGAAAAGGACACCGACGAAACCCGCGTCGACACCTCGAGTCGGAACACCCTGAAGGCCATCGACTGCATCGTACCCTTCCGCGGCGAAGAACATGTCGTCGTTGCCGTCGCCGTTGATGTCGCCGGCGGTGCCTTGGACACGGCCAAACTGGTCATCGGTATGGGTACCACGGATCTCAAACCGCTCCACTTCGCAAACCATGCCATCGCCCAGCGTCAGGCTGCCGTAGATCAAGGCCAGCTTCCCGTTATCCGTCAGAACATCATCTTCTTCCGGCGGACAGTTGTCGAAATCGGGAACAAACGGATTGTTGTCGTTGAGCGGCTCGCCGCAGACGATATCCGGCACGCCATCCACTCCGGTGGAAGTTCCACCGACATCGCCCGCGTATTTCGCCCAGCCGAATCCACCACCCACTTGCTCGCCTCGGAACTCGCAGATGATGCTCGGGTAGCAGTACCACCGGAATGGGAAATCAGTATCGCAGGTAGCCGAAGGCCAGGACATAGGCTGGCTAACACCGGATTCGGCATCGCCATCTGAGCCTGGAAGACAACCCCACGGACCTCGAAGGTCTGATGTCCAGTCCCAACCTTCCATCACAAAAACGGCCCCAACGCTTGGTGTGGCAACCAGAGAGAGGACCGCTTCGTCAATAAACACCGTGGAGCCTTCGAGCGTGCAGTCTTCCAGGATCTCAAGCGTCAGCGACCCTTCGCCTGTTCGCAGGAGTTCAAGCGCGACTCTCGGCAACGGCATCTGAGCGACGAAGTCCACTGTATGGTTGGGGAAGAAATCGTCGTAATCCAGTAGTGGAGCCGCTTCCGGATCCGGAGGAGGACTTGCCCCTGCCCAAAGTAGGATTTCTCTTGACGACGCTGAAATCGGAACCGGCGTGGGATCCGGAAGAACGGGAGGGCCATTGACACTCACGCGCAACCGAGCCAGATTCACAGCCGTACCCGAGATTCTCAAGGACGCACTTATCACGTTGCTAAAAGTCGTCCCGAAATCATACTCACTCTGGTTCATCGTTGGAACGCTGGCATCGTAGTCTCCGGCCATCTCCGCAAAAGGATCGGACTCGAAGAATCTAAACTCACTCCGGCTTGGCGCCGAAACGAGCAGTTCTCCCATGTTAGCCTGGCCGACGGAATCCAGCTCAGGCATTGAATCCACCGTATAACCGAAGAGCGCTGTCGGATCATAGAATCTCTCGTCGCGGTCAAAAAGGTAGTCTCCATACCAGGCACCCCGGAAACGGGCGCCGGTCATGCCGCTCCCGCCATCGGTCAAGTGATACGGTTGCCCAAACACTCCCAACCTTCCAACACGACGAGCCGGGCGCCCAATACCCTGTCCCTCACCAAGCCACAAGCCGGTATCTGGGTCGACCCGCATCGCCATGTTGTCGTTTGCACAGATGAATACGAATCCTGACTGGTAGCCATCGATGTCTGGAAGATTGTCATTGTCGTCACCATCTGCCGCTCCCAGTATGAAACCCACATCCTCGCACAATTGACCGTCCGGTTGGTAGGAACCCGGTTCGAACAGCGGATTCAAAGAGCGATTCATGGGAGGGCAGGTGGGCTCCAATTCGGCCACTGCAAACGCGGCGACAGGCGCGGGATCCTCGTCCGCACAACCGCCAGTCGTTGAAAGAGGCTGCGGCAAACCATCAGTGTACGTAAAGCGGATCGGATGTTCTTCCGGCTCAACCGTCACACAACCAACCCTAACCTCGATAGTGTCGAACTCCACATCCACATCAGGCTTCACAAACACAGTGAACAAACCGTCATAAACGGACGGAGGAATCGGGTCTCCCTCGCTGATCGGGAAAGCCGGGTTTGGCAGGATGAAGGTAACCGGCACCTCATCGAACTCACCGCCGCCAGTTTCCTGACCCGGCTCGCCCGTCGGATCATCGGGATCGATTGTCGCGGTCGCCGTAGGACCGTTCTGGTCCTCAAGCCTCACCGTAAGGTTGAATGCAGTGCCGGAGCCCGGCCCTTCCGGTATCCGCTTCCCACTCACGAAGATTCGGAAGCTCAACATGTCGGAGATTCGCAGATCGTCGAGTTCCAGATCAGCGTTCTCAGGGAGGCCCGGATCGGGAGCCCAGGAGCCACCGAGCACCGTCTCTATTCCCTCAATCTCTGCCGACAGGGCGCCATCACCCGTGTTGAATTCGGGATTGGTGAAGCAGACAAACGGCGCAACGTCATCTTCATCGAATGTACACTCATCGCACGGATCCAGGTCTTCAGCATCGTAAATCGAATCCGCGAAGGGCATCCCAACGATCAGTTCCGGCGTCGTGTCGCGGTCCTCGGAAGTGTCAGCGAAAGCGGTCATATCCGGCATCCGAGTGAGAGAGGTGATTCCGAGGCTCCCCAAGCCAAACGGCGGTTGTGCCACAGCAGGAGCGGGAAGTTGGTTGCCCCGGACGTTGAAAGTCCTCTCGTATCGAGGATCCTCCACAGGGAAGGGAACGAACGTGGACACGGTGTTGAGTCCGATCACGCCCGAGTACCGGCCCTGAGCGAACCCGAAGGTCAATTGCTCCGGATCTAATCGACGCTCGCGACCGTAGATGGTGTATACCTCTCCGACGCCGTCGTTGTTGTACGGGCTTGCCGTCTGGGAGGCAATTGCGAAGTCATCCAGGCCATCATCATCGATGTCACCCAAAGACGTAAACGCGGCGCCGGCTCGACTTCCGCGAGATGTATCCGACGGAAAACCGTTGAAACCCTGCCATGTCGCGCCAGCCGTTGTGGAGCCGACTTCCAGCAGGTCGATGACATCGGATGCCGCTGCGAGAACACGAATCGGTCCCAGGGCATACGCATCCACAACGCCGCCGTTCCCGTCGTCCGCGCGAACCCTCAAATAGTAAGGCAACGGCCGGCCCCCGGCATCGGTCGAAAGCCGTCTTGGGATGTCGTTCAGATCAATCTCGATGTCTTCCTGGATGAGTTCCGTGACATCCGGCTCAATCGTCCCGGCAACGATCACTTGCGTGCCTACGACGATCGGCGGTTGAGAAGCGTCGTTCGACGCGTTCTTATCCTTATCGAAGTAATAGGTCAGGTTGATCGTGTCATTATCACTATTGGGGTCCTTGATCGTAAACCGAAGCGTCACGATGTCCTGGTTGGTGACACCGGCGTCAGTGCTTGGCAATTCGATCTCAACCGTTGGCGAACCGTTCTCCGGAGCAGTACCAACCGGCGCAATAAGAAGCGGCTGCGACGCTGTGACGCGAACGGCAGGATTGCCCAGACCGGTGTCAGCATCAAACGTCCGGTCATCGATCTCCGCGAAAATGTAATACGTGCCCTCGACCACGCCGCCCGTATCCCAAACGGCAGCGCCGCTACCCGCGCCGGGGCCGACTGGGTAACCCGCAGAAATCGGAACCTCATCCGCCGCTGTCGGTTTGCTCACCAAAGACGCGAAGATCCGCACGACAGCCGTGTCCTCGCCGTCTGCGCCGGTGAAGGCCACAGTGACCGCATCGCCCTGCTCCGCGAAAAAGTTGTCTTCGTGAGGCGTGGCCACGTCGGTGATGATCACGCGGGGCGGTCGGTTGCCTGACAGGACAGGTGGATCAAATGGCGAACCACCTCCGCCGGGACAGGTCGTGCCCAACGAGAGCGCCGCGAGGCAGGCAAAAAAACTGATCGAAACCATCGTTCGGCATGTTCTTGAACGACTAGTCATACTGGTCATCCTCCAACGCTACGTAAGTCCGGCTGCGCGGACCACGCCGCGTCATTCAGGTGGGAACAATCCTGGAGACCCCCTCTTAAGGTATCCTATCCCGCACATACCTCTCCGGTCAAGCCCACAATGCCACAACCCTACGTCACACAAGCACTTTCGAGCCCTGTACAACGGCCATCCGTCCATACGAACGGTCTTGGAATACTCTCCGGAAAACTCGCCCATCGTCGGTATGTTTTCTGCGTTCGGTGGCATGACGCTCCATCTCGGCATGGTGTTCCGATTGCGCCTACCCCCCCACTCTTCAGGCGAGTTCACGACACATTCTAGGTCCTGACCAGGTGTCCAACGCCTCCGACAACATGCCCAGACCCGAAACGCCACAACTTGGGAACGCCACGGACTACCCATATGATGTCATTCCCGTGCAGCCGCCCCGGGAATACCGACTGCGTAACATGGTATTCCCACGCGCACCTGGACTTACACGCACTTGGACCTGGAGACGACCGTGCCCGACGCCCTGAGTGAACTCGTCAGCCGCCGATTGCTGCCCCACGTAACCCAGCCCGCCCAATATATCGGGCGTGAAATCAACCAAATCCCACACGATGGAGATTGGGATCGGGCGAACGTACGCATGGTCATTGCATTCCCGGACGCATACGCGATCGGCATGTCACACCTCGGATGCCAAATAATTTACTGGTTGGCAAACCACACCGCAGGCGTTTGCGCGGAGCGATGTTATACACCCTTGCTCGACGCCGAAGCCGTCATGCGACGCGAAGGAATCCCGCTCTTTACCTGGGACACACGACAGCCCGTCTCTTCAGCCGATATCCTCGCCTTCTCGCTCCAATACGAAATGGGGTACACCAATTTACTCACAATGCTGGACCTGGCCGGGCTTCCCCTCCGGACGCGCGAACGCGACCACAGCCACCCACTCGTCATCGCCGGCGGCCCCCAGGCAGACAGCCCCGAACCGGTCGCGGACTTTCTCGACCTCGTCGTGATCGGTGATGCGGAGAGCACACTCCCGCTCCTGCTCGCGGCGTATCAAGAGATGAAATCGAACGGCGTGCCGCGGCGTGAGATGATCGAGAGAATTGCAAAACGATTCCCCTGGGTTTATGCGCCAAGCCTGTACGAAGCGTCGTATCTTCCGGATGGAACCCTCGCCGAGCTTCGCCCGAAATCCGACGACCTACCTGCAGTCATCCAACATTCCCGCGCAGGCGATCTCGACAATGCGCCGTTTCCCGTCCGGCCCCTCGTGCCCCACGTCGAAACCGTCCACGACAGGATGTCGATAGAAATCATGCGGGGATGCCCACAGCCGTGTCGGTTCTGCCATGCGGGCAATACCAAGAAGCCGGTCCGCATTCGGTCGGTTGACAAAATCCTCGAGATTGCCGAAACGCAATTTCACGCGACGGGCCACGCCGAACTCGGACTCCTGAGCCTCTCCACCGCCGACTATCCGCACCTCGCCAAACTCGGAACCCGAATCAACGAAAGATTCTCCGAGCGGATGGTCAACATCTCCCTACCCTCCTTGCGCGTAGACAAAATGCTCCAGAACATTCCATGGATGGCAAGCAGTGTTCGCAAAGCAGGTATCACAATCGCCGCCGAAGCTGCAGACGATACGCTTCGCCGGTCACTGCGCAAGAAGGTCACCGACGGCAATCTCATGGACGGCATCACCGAAGCCTACAAAGCGGGCTGGCGACGCATCAAGTGCTACTTCATGGTCGGCCTCCCCGGTGAAACCGAGGACGACATCCGAGCGATCCACGCGTTGACTCAGGAAATGTCCCTCGCGCGGAAACGAATCGGCAAGGGACCGGCATCGATCACCGCCGCCATCGGATGGCTCGTTCCCAAACCGCACACGCCGCTGCAATGGGCCGCCCAGCAACGGAGCGAGTATTTCGAGAATGCCCGGCGAATCCTGACGGAAATGCGAAAGAGTGGGCGACTCAAGGCCGTCAAGATCAAAACGCACGATCCGGCCCGGTCCGTATTAGAAGCAGTCTTGTCGCGCGGTGACAGGAGGCTGGCGCCGACCATCGAGCGGGCCTGGCGACTCGGCGCGCGGTTCGACGCCTGGGACGAGCACTTCCGCTTCGAGTTGTGGCAGCAAGCGTTTGAGGAGACCGGCATCGATCCCGATTGGTATGCCCATCGCGAACGGGCGTTTGACGAAGTTTTACCCTGGGATCACATCCAGTCCGGCCCGAAACGCGAAAGGCTGGAGAAGCAGTACAGAGATGTCTTCGATACCCTCGACCGGCCAATGCCGGAGCCTGGGATCGTGCCGAAATGAACCACAACCTGCCGACCAAAGATAACCGTGCGTCTGCCGGAAATGCACCGCTCAGCGAGCGCCTCGACCTTCTAGTTCCACCCCCAGCCCATCCGCGATACGATTCACAAAAGAGAAGTACGCGGACACGAGACAGATGTCCAGGATCGCCGCGTCATCAAAGCCGGTCTTGCGAAGTGCGTCCGTATCCGCACGGTTCATCCGATGAGGCATGCGTGTCAGCTTCGCTGCATAATCCAACATCGCCCGATCCGGCGGTGATAGATCCACGCCGCGATAGTCAGACTCGAGCCGCGCGACGAAGTCCTCGTCCTTGACGATTTGACGGAGCAACGCCCCGTGTTGTTGCAGTAAGTAGTAGCATTCATTCACCTGTGAGACGACAACGGCGATCATCTCGCGCTGCTCGCGTGACAGCGCCGACTGCTCAAACATCAGCGTTTTGTACAGGCCAATGTGTGCTTCGAGCGCCTTGAGACGATACGAGTGAGTCCGAAGGATATTTGGGACCTGGCCGCTTTCCGGATCGCGGCATCGGTCGTAGAACTCGGCCAACTCGGGGTTCAAAGGTTCTTGGTCAGCATACGGTATGAAGGCCATCTGCATCTCCCGGCCCTGTCAAACTGGTGCGACAGGCCGCACTCAAAAGAATCTGGGTGCCATGCTTTCACGCGACGAAGTCGCAGGTAAGCATGTGATTGCCGAGCCAGCTTGGAGCAGCAAGCCGCACCCTCCATGACGCCTACAAGATGCCCTGGTCGGCAAGCCAGCGCTCCGCGTCAATCGCGGCCTTGCAGCCCATCGCCGCCGCCGTGATCGCCTGCCGGTACACGCTGT
>CAZTAR010000146.1:0-10259 GCA_964611695.1 uncultured Planctomycetaceae bacterium
AAGACTCCCACTGGTGAGAAAGGCGGGCTAGAGCATTTTAGTGTTGAGATTGCATACTCCGCTGTAGCGTCGGCCCCCCGTGGCCGACGGGGATCACCCGTTTGTTCGCCCCCCACAAGGTCGAACGCTGACCGCTTGCTGACGCGCGCGGCTCTGATCTCCGCCACAGAGAATGCCATCTCATACCTAAAATGCTCTAGCTGCTCTTGAACCGGTGGTACTGGTTCAGTTTACAATTGCACCTACTGTCGGTAGTGATCCGGGGCGAGCGCGTCAGCAAGCTGTCGTTCGACTGTGCAGGACGTGAGCATACTGGTTATCTCCGTCGGCCACGGGGGGGCGACGTTGCGGCGAAGCATGCACTCTCAATCTTTGCGCGGATTCAGGTGGTTGATGTGGGCGGATGTGAACAACGCTACCCCGCCGTGCCGGGATGCGATGTGACTCGCGCAATGTCGGTGACAAAATCTCGGCACGCCTGCTCGATGCATCGCTGCCAATCCGATCCGTGCGCCGCTTGGTTAGCTTCCATCTCATGGGCATAGATGACCGACCGGCCCGCTACGATGAGTGCCCCGCCGCCCTTCGCGTCGAAATAGGGCGCGAAGTCCTCTGCTCGTCCGCCTTGCGCGCCATAGCCCGGCACCAGGAGGATCGACTTCGGCATTGCCGCGCGCAGCCGAGCGGCATCGGCCGGGTCGCGCGTGGCCGTGACCGCACCGATGCCAGAATAGCCACACTCACCGATGGTTTCGGAATCCTCCGCCCACCGGGCGACTTCAGCAGCGACAACCTCATGCACCTTCCGCCCGTCCTGCGTCATGGCATCTTGGATCACCGCCGCCGACGGATTGGATGTGCGGACCAGCACGAAAATACCCTTGCCCTCGCGCGTCGCCACCTGGATAAATGGCTTGATGCCGTCGAGGCCGAAGTAGCCGTTCACTGTCACCGCATCCGGCGCGACCCGTGTTTCCGCCTCCGCGGTTGGAGGCTCCGCCAATTGAGCAAGCGCGTACATCTCGGCCGTGTGCCCCACGTCGCCGCGTTTCACATCGCCGATCACGATCAACCCCCGACCCAGGGCTTCCTCCACAAGGTTGTCATACGTCTCGATGCCTCGGGCGTGGTACCGCTCGAAGTAGGCCGAGTTGATCTTGACGACCGGCGCGACGGGCGCGATTACCTCTAAGACGCGCCAGCCGAATTCCCAGATCGCCTCCATCACCGTTTCCGTATCGACCGGCTCGCCACCGCCATGCCCGGCTCTGAGTGCCGCCGGCAAGCGGCCAAAGACAGGGTCCAACGCCACCACCGCTGGCGCGCCTTTCGCCGCGACGGCCTCTGTCAGTCGATCCGCGAGATTGAGCGTCATACGCCGCACCCCTTGTGCATCTGGCAAAAAGCCCCAGGCCTTGACTGGGGGGTACATATCCGCATATCGGAGCGTACCCCCTGGCCAAGGCCAGGGGCTCTTGGTTGTTGCGCCTCAAGCCCGCATGGTGGGCACCCGGCGCTCTGGAGACAAACACTGCGCCGCCGTGCAAGAGCGTTGTCCACCCTAAGTTGGCGGGTTGGTTCCGCCCTGGTATTTGTGGCTCCGGCGTCCCGCCGGAAGAAGACACAGGCGAGACGCCTGTGCCACAGAAACCGAAACCCGGTTAACCCGAACAACAAAGGTTGGCGCCGTGCTAGCCCTTCTTGAGCGTTGTGTTCGAGAAGCCGTCGTACATCTTCTTCCCATCCGGCTCCTCATCAATATCGGGGGCCGTTCCTTCCCACGTTCCTTCGCCCTTGCCGCTGATCCATTCTTTCTTCAGGACCTTGCCATTCTTGGCCCAGTGGATGTAGACGGTGAGGAACTCGTTCTCGTTCTCATACTCCCAGCATTCGCCGCGGTCGGCGAACTTCTCACCCAACGTCGCCTCCACCTCCAGCTTGGTGGACATGCCTTCTTTGACGAGATCGTAGTTCTGACGGGTTAGTTTGTTCTCGGCACAGCCGACCAGGGTCAGCATCAGTCCAACAGTCAATACAACGAGACACATCTTCTGGATCATCACCATTCCTCCATCAGGATCAAGACTTGGCTCCGCCCAGGGCGTCCAGGATCTCCTGCCGCCGAACACGGAACTCGAATTCATAGTCATCAAATAAGCGCTTCGCACCGGGCGCCTGGAATGTAGCCGTAATGATGTATCGCTGCTCCGGGCGTAGCGGTTCGCCTTCCCAACTCAATTGGAACTCATACGTCGTCGTCACACGCTCCCAAAACTGCTTTTGTGATTTGGGATCGGTCACAGACTGGGTCCACTGCCTGAGCAATTCTCCACGATGGTCGGCCGATGCTGGACGATAGGCGTACAGTTCGAAGACGAAAGTGCCGTAGGCTTTCACGGTATCACCGTCCGCGTCGAAGGTCCGAAGCGAAACACCGAGTCCGTCCGGAAGCGCGTCGTCGTCAAAGCTTTTGGGTTTCGTGAAGGGCAAGATCTTCAGTTCCACAGGACTGTAGAAGAAAACCAGTTCCTCCATCGACGGGCCTTCCGCAACCTCCGTGACCTCGCCTCGCTCACAACCCGCGATCGCGAGGAGGCCCCCCAATGCCAGCACGGCAAAACCATAAAAACGGGTGAACGAATAATCAGACATGGGGCAATTCCTTTGCATTGAGGACGCCATCATCCCTGGCTCGTGTGCGGCCGGATTATAGCCAACGTTCAGATGCCGTCAATTGTGTGATCGCGGCCAACCTTGTAGCGACGAGGCCACCCGCCTCATTTCGATAGCGGCGGCCCAACGACCTCGCCTGATTTCTGCCGTTTTGTGTACTGCTCTCGCAAAATCGGATCCTCGATTTGCAGCTTTGCCCGCATCAGCAACTCTGCCCCGAGGCGATCCATTTCACTCGCCGCGAGTCGCGAGCGTAAATTGTGTTCCAGCTTATCGCGAACATCCTCGAATACCGCGTTATCCGCCGGAATTCGTCGCTCCAATTTCAACACGTGGTACGAGCCCTCGGCTTCCACCGGATTGCTGACCTCGCCGACCTCAAGGGAAAAGGCGGCCTTGATCATCGGGGCAGGGACAGAGGAATCGTCCACGGAAAAAGGCGGCAACAGACCGTTTTTCTCGCGGGAAAGGACATTCTGGCTGAAGTCCCGAACCAGCACGGCGAAATCCTCGTCTCGTGCCAGACGCTCCTGGAGTTGTGGCCACACACGCGGCGCGGCGAGTTGGATGTGCCGCACTTCCACCTTCTCACCGTGGACGCGTTTGAATTCTTTCCGGAGCATCGCCTCGTCCGTCTTCACGTGAAGATCGGCCAACTTCCGCAGATGCGCCTGACGCTCCATCGCAATCGCCAATTCCGTCGGAGTCACACCCCGGCTTTGTGTCCATTCCACAATCATCTGCGCCCTTCGAGCCGGCGTGAGGCTCTCGACATCCTTGCCGTTGAACCGCGACGCCTGAAGCGTCAGATCGTACTCACGATCAATGTCGGTCGATTCCACTGCCAGTTCGGCTCGCGCGGTTGCCTGACATGCCAACTCGCGGAGGATGTGCTGTTGGAGCAGGGAAAGGCCCCGCGACTCGACAAGCTCCAGGATCACCAATTTTCGTTCGATCGGTTCGCCGTTCACAAACGCGATCGGCCGGCCAGGCTTCCGGTTGGGGTTGCTCGACTCGCTCACCGGTTGGGTTGTGGGAGGTATGGTCTGTTCGCTTGAATCCTCAGACTCATAAGCCTCTCGCTCTTGCGCATACGAATCTCGGACCGTCGGTGCGCCCCAGTTGCCCGTCTCACATCCACCTGCCAACAGGGCCAACACAAGCACGCATCCGACTGAGAGCCCCCTATTGTTCTGCCGGACTCCGACCATAGGTTCTCGTTTTCCGTCTAACCTTGATTGGTGCATTGTTTCATCCAAAGTGCCAGTCTCCGCGGCGCCGATGCCACAGTTCGTAACAACAATCTAAGCTCGCCCGAATGGATCGCGATCCGCTCTGCTTACGGAGATAGCGACGCCGGGCAGTGCGTCTTTGAGCTTCACCACCAAAGGTCGCAGCACCGGCCGTTCGCTCGCCCAATGTCCCAGCGCGACGACTGCCGTGCCGCACCGTTGGTACCGTAATGCGCTATGGTGGCTCACCTCCCCGGTGATCACCACATCCCCTTCGCCGCAGGTGTCGCCGGCCATTTTGAACGGCATCGAGCCCGCCGCGCCTACGCAGATGATTCCCCGTTTCGCACTCTTGCCAGTTCCGCCGATGAGCATCACGTTTCGCGCGCCGATCTTGTTCGCCAGCGTCTTTGCAAAGGCGCTCACCTTCACAGGCTTGGCGAAGTGCCCTATGCGTCCGCTTCCGGTTCCACCATCCGGCACGGCATCGAGCGGGTACACGTCGAACGCGGGCTCCTCATAAGGATGTGACCGCCGGACTGCCGCCGTCACTTCCGCCACCAGCCGCTTCGGCAGTACTGCTTCGAGCCTGATCTCCTCCACGCGTTCCAGACGTCCCCGCTTGCCGACCACGGGATTCGTCGCGTCCGTCCCGAAAAACGTACCCTCGCCCGACAGGCGGTAGCTGCACTTTTCATATTCGCCGATTCGACCGCCCCCTGCCGCGAAGATCGCCTCCGCCACTTCCTCCACCTGGGCCGCCGGCACGAACACGACCAGCTTACACCTCGCCTCATCGGTTGTGACCGGGGTCATCGGCCGAAGGTCTCTCAGCCCACAGAGTGCCGCGAGCGTGTCATTCGTTCCACCCGGCACGGAATCCAGCGCGGTATGCGGTGAGTAGATGGCGATGCGATGGGCCAACGCTTCGGCCGCGAGCCCCTCCTGATCTGACCGGTCGATCACCATCCGCTTGACCGCGCGAAAGATCGGCGGATGATACGAGACGACCGCGTCGACCTTGCCTCGCTTCGCCTCGTCGAGTACCGCCGCCGTCATGTCGATCGTCAGCAGCACCTTGTTGACCGGCCAAGCCGCCTCGCCCGCCAATAGCCCAACGTTGTCCCACGCCTCCGCCGTGCGGGTCGGTGCGATTCGCTCCATCGCGGCCGCCAGCAAAGCGACGTCTGCTTTTTCGCGTGGTTTGGAACCTGCCCCGACGGGGCTGTGGCACCGCCCTCCCGGCAGTGGAGACACAGGCGAGACGCCTGTGCCACAGTTCTGAAGTGATGACTTACTCATCCCGGCCGCACTCCTCCTCTATCAGTTCCATGTACAAGTCCGACAGTTTTCTTGTGATTTCGCCGGGCCTGCCGTCGCCCACTTCGTGTTTCTCGATCGCGGTGACCGGCATGATTCGCATGATGCTTCCCGTCAGGAAGACTTCCTCTGAAGCCAACAGATCATCAATGAAGATCTTTCGTTCTTCCGTCGGGATGCCGTTCCGCTTCGCGAGTTCCAACACACTCTTCCGCACCGTCCCCGGCAACACCGGCGTATCAACCGGCGGTGTGATGAGCGTTCCCTTCCGCACGGTGAAGACGTTGCAGACCGACCCTTCCGCCAACTGGTTCTCGGTATTAAACCACAACGCCTCGTTGCACCGCCGCACAGCCGCCTCGCGCATCGCCAACAATCGCGGGAGATACGCCAGCGTCTTGTGGCCGGCCAGCGGGTTGAAACAACTCTGCTTGTAAGGACAGATGCAAACGCGCATCCCGTGCTTGTACAACTCCGCCGGGTGAGATGTCGCCGGGCCGGCCGTGATCACGATCGTCGACTCCGGGGACGCGACGAGCTCCTCGCCCGGCCTGGGGACCTGGCCCGCCGTCACGGTGATTCGCATTCTGGCTTCTTTCCGACTGTTGGCCGTCAATAGCGCCAATGCTCCGCCTTTCACCGCATCAACGTCCATCGCGATGGGCATGTCCAACGTCCTCGCGGAAGAGAGCATGCGTTCGATGTGATCCGAGAACCAAAGGATTCGACCGTTGCGGGCAAACATCGTCTCGAAGAGCCCCGCCGCGTGGGTGAAGCCGGCGTCGAACACCGACACGCGGGCCTCGGAAGCTGGAACAATACGTCCGTTGAGGTAAACCGATTCTTTCATTCGCGATGACTGCCTGCCAATTGTGGATTGCCCTGGACATCGTCGAGCGTATCGACTTTGCCCGTCGGTTGCGGGGAACGTAAAGCCGCAATCATGCCCGCGGCCTTGGCCTGAAGTTCATCATGTTCGTCCACCGGATCGGAATCCGCAATGATGCCGCTGCCCACGCGGATATCCGCATGACCGTCCGAGACGGTCATCGTTCGGATTGCCAGGTTCAGACTCGCGTCCCCATCCAGACCAATCCAGCCAATCGCCCCGCAATAGGGCCCACGCGCATCGGGTTCCAACTCGTGGATGATCTGCATCGCACGGACCTTCGGAGCGCCGGTCACCGATCCACCGGGGTACGTTGCCCGCAGGAGATCGATCGTATCGGCGTCCTCGCGGAGATGTCCCATGATCGTCGCTGTGCGATGAAAGACCGTCGCAAGCTGCTCTATCTCTCCATCGTGCACCACGCGAATACTCCCGAACCGGCAGACCCGACCCAGGTCGTTCCGTTCAAGATCGATGATCATGTTCAACTCGGCCCGGTCTTTCTCGCTGTGGGCAAGCGCCTCACGCAACCGAGCATCCTCGCTTTCAGTTTCCCCGCGCGGTCGAGTCCCCTTGATCGGCCGTGTTGTCACTTCATCCCCACGAACCCTGAGGAACAACTCCGGCGACGATGAAAGCACTGCACCCCGTGGCGTGGGGGTCGGAAGGTATGCCGCGAAGGCCGAAGGGTTGCTCTCGCGGAGACGTTCGTAGATCGTCTGAGGACTCAACGAAGTCTGGTATCGGCAACGCCGGGTGATGTTCACCTGAAAGATATCGCCCGCGCGAATGTACTCCAATGCACGCTCGACCTTGGCAAGATATTCCTCGCGGGAATAGTTCCACTCTTTAGGAAACGCGGGTGTCCGTGGCGCCGGGATATGAGTCACCGGCGTCTGTGGCGCCGGCATCTGTGGCGCCGGCGTCTCGCCGGTGGGATCACAGGCGGGCCGCCTGTGCCACAATCCGGTTTCGGCTGACGACCCTTCGATGGCGGCCGCATCTGAAATGAAGTGTTCCAAGTCTGTTAGCCGCTGGGCCAAAGGTGCTCGACCTTCTCCTCCCAAACGATCGGGCAACTCCACGCCTGCAACATGCCACGCATCCGCCAGGGCGTCATGGATCAGCACCGTGTCGAACAAAGCCCATCGAGAAAGCGGCAGACCGCCAACTTCGCTGGTGTGGAACCGAGCTGAAGGCTCCACAAACCGTCCGGCTTCATACGAAAGGTAACCGATCCACCCCCCGACGAATGGCAAACCCGGCCTCTCCGCGAAGCGAAACCATGGCCGACACACGTCCTCTAACTGTCGAAAGGGATCCAAAGATGAGGCTTTACCCTCTGAGACCGAGGGATTACGACCGCCTTCGGAGAGGGGATTCTCTTTGGACCCTTGACCGAGAATTCCGGATGTACCCGGAAAATGACTTCCGACCTCATCCACACATGCGCCCGTCATGCCCGGGCTGCTGATGATCACACGGGCCGGATCGAAGGCGAAAATCGAAAAACGACCGGCTTTCGGGCCAACCAGTGTCGATTCCAGGAAAACACCCTCCCGCTGGCGAGCCAGGGCCTCTCGAAGCACTGGCACATTACCGGGCGGCGCAACCACCCTGGAAGACCACGCCATTGTCTCACATGACTGACTGGATTGCATGGGGCATCATTATAGCCTCGGCGAGGCCGCGGTCCCATAGGATCATCCCCTTCCTATTTTGCTTTGATAGTCTTGAGGCGGCGCGGTTTTCACATATAATTGATGTCAGGACACTGTGGTGAGCAGCAGTGTCGGCGCCACTGTCGGACCGCGAACGTTGCGGCTGGACGGTGAGGCCGGGATCACCCGCGTGGCCTTCTCGGGGGAACGAGACCGGGGGATCCGCCGATGGCGGACTGGATCACCCAACCAAGGCGAGGGTGCATACCAAAATGAACCCGAATCCGAAGCGTGAGTATGAGGCGATCGCGGTCGCTGCGCCTCAGCAACGGCAGACTGTACTCTGGATCATCGCGATCCTGCTCGCCATCATTGCGACGGCCCTGGTCGTCGGGCCGAGGTCGCCCTTTGGTGTTCAGCCTGCTTTCGGCGATATGCCGATCGGTGGCACGAGCGGCGTCTTCGCCTTTACCGGCCAACTCGACAAGAACCGGTTTGGCCTTTTCATGGTGGATGTCGACAGTGGCAACGTCTGGTGTTACGAGTATCTTCCCGCTTCGCGCAAGCTCTTGCTCGTGGCCGCCAGATCGTTCAAGTACGACCGCTACCTCGATGATTTCAACAATGACGAGGATACCACGCCGGAGGTCATCCGGACCTTCTTAGAGGCGGAACGACAGCGGAAAGAACGAAACAGCCGAGGCGGCGCCGGAACGGACGATGAGGATGACCCTCTCGGCACAGCGATACCCGGCTATCCCATCCAGCAGCAGGATGGCGACCCGGACTAACACCACGGGGGGATGGGGGACAATCGGTCATGGAGCGGCAGGAGTAGGGAACGAACTTTTTAGAAGAGTGGGGTGGCATGGGCGCACAAGCCCGAGTTTCCCGGGCCTCACAGACCCGGCTAGGCTCTGACAGCGGAAAGCAGCGAAGATGGCTACGGATTTCCTGACATTCGAAGAAGTGTGCGATTATCTCAGTAAGTCGTCCGACGAGGTCAGTGCGATGGTCGCCGACGGTCGTCTCAGCGAGGTTCGCGACGGCGATGGCGTGTTCTTCAAAAAAGCGGAGGTCGAACAACTCGCCAAAGAGGGGAGCAGCATCGTTGACCTCGCGCTCACGGAAGACGGAGACGCCGAAGAGACTGAGTCGTTCGCTTCTGCTCTATCCAGCCTCGCCGACGACTCGTCCGGCTTAGGCATTCTCGACGAGAGCCCCTCCGTGGATGACGCAGCCGACATCCCCGCCGCCGAAACGGCCGAGCCTGCCCCTCTCGAACTCGAAATCCCGGACTTTGAAGTTTCGCCGGTCGATCTGAGTCTTGCGCCCGATGAGGAAGCCGCAACACTCCCGGCGGCCCCCACCGCACCCGAGGCCGCGGAGCTTTCCCTCGAAAACCTCCCGGAAGAATTGCCGGCCGCCCCACCTGAGGAGCCTGCCCCGCTAGACTTGGGTTCCGATCTGGATATTTCGCTTGTCGAAGAGCCGGCAGCTTCAGCCCTCGATTCCGACTCCGGCGGAATCCCCGATCTAGGCCTCTCGGGTTCAAGCATCATTGGGCTTGAGTCCGCCCAGGAAGAAACACCGGCCACCCCCAAGGAAGAAGCACCCGTGAAAAAAGTCGGCATCAGCGTGTTCGATGACGACGAGTTGGAAATCGAATCCGACCCCATGGGTGAAACGCAGATTTCTTCCGGTGTCGCGGAACTCGAGAACATCGGCAGCGGTAGCGGGCTTCTGGACCTAACCCGTGAGAGCGACGACACGAGCCTCGGACCGGAGTTGCTCGACGTGATCTCTCCCTCTGACGGCGCCGAAACCGAGGCCGATGGCGAAGTCGTCGAGATCGTCGGTTCCGAGGATACCATCGAGGACAGCGGCCCCGAAATGACCGTCGTTGAGGAAGAAGATGACGAGGACGAAGTCGTTGGCGCGGTCGCCGCGGCCCCCAGACGCGCCGCCACTGCGATGGCCGGCGCTGTCCAGATAAACATCTGCCTGCTGGTCGGCCTGATCAGTCTCGTTCTGGCGGCCCTCGCAACTGCTGGCGAGATTCAGGGTGTCTGGCCCGAGCCGCTCGAATATGTCGCACGGGCTTCAGACGGCATCGTTTTCTACAGCGTCTTCGGTGGACTGGCACTAATCTCGCTGGTAACAGGAGTTCTCGGTATCCTCGCCGGCCGCAAGTAACCGCGAGATTCGGCCTATCGCGGCAACAAACCAATTACACCATGATGCCACCGGCGGAACCGTGCCGCTGGCGGCTGGTCCGCCAGTGTGGTGTGGGTGTAATATCCGTACAAAGCACTGGCAGACAAGCTGCCAGTGGCACCCATTGCGTTGAGAGTGCATACTCTGCCGTAGCGTCGCCCCCCCGTGGTCGACGGGGATAACCATTCTGCTGCACCCAACCAAGTCGAACACTGACCGCTTGCTTACGCGCGCGGCTCTTCTATGAAAGCCCGTTGCGTGTCAAGC
>CAZTAR010000147.1:0-10249 GCA_964611695.1 uncultured Planctomycetaceae bacterium
CAGTGGCACACACGTTGCCCGCGTATCCCTCATATGACGCTTGACGGAGCACTAGAGCATTTTAGGAATGAGATGGCATCCTCGGCGGCGGTGATCAGAGCGTCAGCAAGCGGTAAGCGTTCGACTATGTGGTGGGCGAACAAGCTAGTAAACCCCGTCGGCCACGGGGGGCCGACGCTACCACGAAACATGCAATCTCAAGATTAAAATGCTCTAGTTCAACAACAGGACGACGAAGTCCTCGATGTCTTCCTGCTCCGTATTGCCTTCGACATGCGAGCAATACTCGTCCTCGCCGGGCTCCATTCCCAACTCAAGCTTGGCCCGGACGAAACCGCCGATGTCCGCGCCGTCGATGTAGGTGTCCCCGTTGATGTCACCAAACATGTTTCCGCAGGTGCCGCCGGTGGTGGCGAACTCGATGTAGCTCGCGGCGGGATACCAATCGGTCAAGGCGCCGTACTGGTTCCGCGCCTGCACCCTGAAGCGGTAAGTCGTGCCCGGGGAGAGGCCCGTCGCGGAGATCGACTGGGAGGAGTACTGCACCCACGTGTTGGCGTCGCCCCCGCCGACCGGTGTTCCACCGGTTGTCGAAACATCGAAGAAGATGCCCGAATTACCGACGTTCAGATTCGTGAAGGAGCCACCACCGGCCGGCGCTGTGAACACTTCGATCGACGTTTCGTCGATTGCGCCGTCGGTGAGTTCCGAGGGCGTTTCGATCAGGGTGTACACCCCGCGAAGCGAGAAGGAAGTTTCATTCTGCCAGAACGAGGAGTCTCTCGCGTAGAGGTAATAGGCACAGAGCGCGTTCGTGGGAAGACCGGTGTCCGTATATGTGGCATCAGTGCTCCAGTCGCGTGTGTGGCCGCCGGCCAAGCCCTCGAAACGGTATTCAACCGGGGGTGAGTTGGCATCTTCCGCCCAGGCTTCCATCTGGACTTCGGACATGCTGATCGCGGTTGGCAATTGTGTCCAAACCGGCGGATCTGGCGTCGGTGGGGTCTCATCCGCATCTGGGCCGCTCACGTTCAATGCGAATAGCCCGGCTGCTCCGCTCACCCCGGAGACTCGAATGAAGTACTCCGTATTATTCGTCACGGGGATGCTCAAATAGGAATTGTTCGACCCGATGCCACACGCATCGCTATCGTTGTTGCAGGCGATCTCGTTTCCCGTCGTGCCGGGACAGCCGCTGTGAATGGAGATCACCGTGTCGAAGATCGCGCCGCAAGTGTCCACCTCAAGCGTCCCGTCCGCTCCCGTGATGAACCTGTACCAGACATCCGGTGAACTGCTCGAACTGCCGCAGCTTGCCGAACCGTCGTTGGAGGTGCCACCACTGGTTCCAGAATAGCTTCCGCTGGTGAGCACCGGCGTGGATTGGGGATCACAGGCGTCGTTGGTTGCGGACAAGAGGGAGTAGTCCCATCCGATCGCGTCGAACACAACGATATCCGGCTCACGAAAGAAGTCCGGGTAGAAGGTGTCGCCCGATCCAAATTGGGGCTGCATGATTCCATCAACTTCCCCTTGCAGAAAGTGAGAGGCCTGACTCGGCGTGCCGTCCGACATCCTGTATTCAACATCGGCGCCGTGCAACTCGAAGAAATTCGTGTTGTGGTCATTGTTCGGCGTGTTGTAATCCACCAAGCGGGGAGTGGTTGAGAACTCCGCGGTCGTGTCGGGGTTATAATCGCCGGCGCCGTCGGTGTTCTGGAAGCGATACGCATCCATGAGCTCCATTCGATAGCCGGGTTCGTAGTCCGCTGCGGACACAAATCCCAGGGCATGCCCGACTTCATGGACGAGCACCGACTGGAAGCAGTGCGATCCAGGGGTAATCCCGTTTGCTGGAAAATAGTCCCAATCGAAGTTCGTGTTGATCGCCATGCCCGCGGCATCACCGGCGTAGGTGCCGATGGTGGCGTTGTAGGTCGCGATGTTGACCCTCAGCACATCTTCGTTTGTCACCGAAGAACTCCATCCGTCGTACCGTACCGGGATGCTGTCTCCGGCCACCAGCGGCAGATGGAATTGGATGAAGTCGTCCCCGTCCATTCCGTTGATCAGTCCCGTTCGCGCGGTGGTCCAGGGAACGTCGTCGACGCGGTAGCTGTATGTCCAACCCAAGACGCCATCCGGGAACTCGTTGTGGAAATCAAGGGCGATTGTCACGGTAATCGGATTGTCAAAAACGCTTTCGAGGTACGCCTCCACATCGTCGATCGCATCCTGGACGCCCAGGGGAACATTGGTTGCATCGAAGACGATATCCAAGCCGGACCTCGGTTCGCCGCCATCCCGCGGCCTACCTTCCGGTGAGCCACTGACGGGGTTGTCGAATCTTTGACGGTGTAACGCCGCGACCTTGAGGAGATCGTCGAGCGTAATGGCCGAACAATCGCTCCCACAGATAGGCCGAGTTTCGATCTCAGTGTTGAAGCGGACCTGCGAACCATCCACGTAGAGCGTGCTCTCGAGGATTGGACCGGGTTGACGGTAGATCATGTGTTCGGGGTCGATCCAGATGCCTTTACCATCGACTCGCGAGACGTTTGTCTCAGCAGGGGGCGGCGAAACTTGGGCCAGGGCCATCTCGAAAGAAAGGCCGAAACTGAACACGATTGCACAAATGAGTACGACACGGCGCGGATGCATTGGCAGATCTCCTTGCATCAGAAAAACATCGAGGAAGACGACGGGGCTCGCGACAGACTGAATCGAGAACCTGGGCGCCAGTAAGCCGAGCTCTCGCAAATCCTAGCTGCCGAGAAGGCCGATCAGGTGGAGCGGTCGATCGGTCGGTCGGATTTCGGCACTTCTATTCCCCTATGAAGCACACCATTTCGCAGGTATCCATGCTTCCAAGGAACGGCTCAGGCCCCTTTGGACACCTGGAGAACGGCGGGGAACCGATCGGGAATTTACCCTATCGATTGTGTGTTCTCCGGCTGCAGTATTCTCCCGCCCTGATTATAAGTCAGTTGATTGGCAGGGTCAACGCAAAGCACACATCAGGTCTCTCTTCTCTCGAAGCGTTTTCGTCGAATCCGGACTTCCCTGTTCTGTTCCTCCAACCTGCGTTCCTGCGATCTCTGTTTTGACTTCACAAGGACAAAGCCATCTGTCCCCAAAGTGGCATCCTGCCGGCAACTGGATTGCGTTTTGATCCTCAAGGCCGAACAAACAGCGTGAAGCCCCCGCAAAACGAGTCAAAAGAGTTGGCACTATTCACACCAGATAGTCCGGTTTCCATGTAGCACATTTATGCCACGAATGTTTAAACCAGTCCTCTAGGGTCGCCGATAGTTGCATTGGCTTGTTCGGGTGCGGAAGTGGATGTTCCATCAAGGTTAAGATAAAGGATGGCTCAAATGCGGAGAGCTTTTATTGATTTCCTCGCTGCCGAGGGCGTGGTGCCTGAGAACAGGCTAGAGAGTTTACATTACCTTCTCAGGGGAACACCGGAGCCGATCGGGTGTATCGCCTTTAACTACGGCATGGTGCATGAAGGGGATGTCGATCACATTCTTGAAGAGCAGCGGCGGACGTACCGCTCCTTCGGTGAGATCGCGACGCGTCTTGGCATGCTCAACCGTACGCAGATTGATTCTCTTCTTCAGGTCCAGAAGATCCGTGGAGCGATCGAGGTCGTCGAGGCTTTGACGCTGTCAGATCTTTGTCCCATCGATGAGTTGATGGCGCACCTGGGTCGGTTCTTGATTCAGCAGGCCGAGCATGTGGCATGTGAGAATAGCTGAGACGAGGTGGGGAAAGACTAAACAGGGTGTGGAGTGGAATTGATGTTCGATACTTCTGTGGGTGGAGAGGTCCTCTACTCAAGATTGAAATTGGCCAAGCGGTTACCGAGTCCTCCGGGGGCCGCCATCCGTGTTCTTGAATTGTGTCGCCGAGACGATGTCGAAATCGGTGAAATTGCCAGCGTGATCATGTCCGATGCGGCACTGACGACCCGACTCCTCAAGTACGCAAACTCGCCCATGGCCGGCCTCTCCAGAGAGGTGACCGCGATTCAGCAGGCGGTGATGCTCCTGAGACTCAGAACGGTTAAGCTGACAGCACTCGGTTTCTCTCTGGCCGGAACCGGAAAAGCACCCAACTGTCCCGGCTTTTCACTGAAGGAATTTTGGGCGTCGAGCTTCCTGCGAGCGGTGATCGCCAAACGATTGGCTGCGAAACCTTTGGAGGTCGACCCCGACGAGGCCTTCACCGCGGCTTTGCTTGCCGGACTGGGCCAACTGACTTTCGCACATGCTCTCAGGGATGAGTACAGCCAAGTCCTGGATGCCCATCGACGTTCGACCACCGGGTTGCCCTTGTGTGAAATCGAAAGAGAACGTTTGGGGAGTGACCATGTGGATATTGGCGCCAGGTTGCTGCGTGATTGGCAACTCCCCGAACAGTTGAGCCGCGCCGTCGGGTGTCAATTGCATACCCTGGAACCCGGTAAGCCGGCGGCACCGGCGCAAAGGCTCGGTATGGCCATTCACGTCGCGGGTCGGCTGTGCCCGTTGTTGCAGGCGAAGCTTCAAAAGCAAACCGAGGAAAGTTCCAACGCGCCCGAAAAAATTCTGAATCTCCTTCAACTCAGCGATGACGCCTTTCGGCAGTCAGAAGCCGAAATCATCGAAGACTTCAAGAATGTTTCGCAGCTTTTTGATGTTGAATTTGAAGATCCACAAGATGCGATGGACCTTTGCCTTGAGGCTCGTGAGACCGCGACCCATGTGGGAATGGTGGCCCAGCTCGAACATTCCCAGGCTCTCAAAGACAATGAATTGCTACTCAAACGAGCGACGACGGACCAATTGACCGGGATTGCCAACCGTGCCAAGTTTGATGAACGACTTCGGGAATCGCTTGTCGGTCTCGGCCGGGGGCATGGGCAGTTCGCACTGTTGATGATCGATATCGATTTCTTCAAGAAGTTCAACGATACCCACGGCCACCAGATCGGTGACTTGGTCCTGAAACGCGTCGCAATCGCCATGCATAACACGGTTCGCGAGTCCGACTTGGTCGCCCGCTACGGCGGCGAAGAATTTGCCGTGATCATGCCGCATACGGATGTGAAGGGCGCCTGTATTACCGCCGTACGTCTGCAACGATGCGTCGCGGAACTCCGAATCGACGCGAGCGGGATTATGTTGGGCGTGACGATCAGTTCTGGTTTGGCCCTCACATCCGACTATCCGGTACCACCCACGGGAGAGCAGATTATTCAAGATGCTGACAAGCAGCTCTACTTGTCCAAGAAGGCCGGACGCAACACTTGGTCCTACGGCGGCCAGAGTGCGAGTCGGGTCACTAACAAGGCGAAGACAGCGTCAAACCCAGCTTGACGCGAAAACACTATCTCAAGATGCCTCACGAGGACGCGCGCATATCGCTGTGGCACCGCCGTCTCGGCGGCGCCAACACAGGCGAGACGCCTGTGCCACCATCCTGAGATAGTTCCTTAGCTTTGAACAAACCAGATGCAAGTCAATCAGCGTTATCGGTTCCCAAACTTGCCCCACATGGGGACAGTGCGCGGTACAACACTGCCTGGAGCTTGAAGATCGACACGATGTAGACGAGGGTTGTGAATATCCCGATACCGCTGGATACGAACATGAGTGTCTGAAAACTCGGCGTGGCGAAGAGTGTGGGATCAATCGCCATATTCCCACCTGACTCCAATCCCGCCTTGAAACCGATGACAGCGCCCCACGACGCGCTCACACAACTCATCGCGGCCTTCAAGATGCCGGCGCCGAAACATAGAGAGGTCGCGGTGAAAGCCGCGCGGGCGGCGCGATCTTCCATGCCCAATCGTGCGATTGCGAAAGCGCCAAGTTTCCGAAGTGTCCAGCCGGTCCAGATAAAGTTGAAGATGGGAATAAAGCTCAGCCCCAGCGCTAGCTCTGGGGAGACGGCGGTGTAGCCACCCGCTCTCAGCGCGTCACGGTGCAGTCGATGAATCCACAGGAGTTGGAGTACAACAGCTGCCGGAAACACCAGAATAAGGAAGCTCGTCATACACATTCCGGCAGGATCAACAGTCGGTGGCTCGCCCGGAGACGGTGGGGCGAGTGTCGACGGATCGAACAAGAGTCTGGAGAGGCCGAGCAGGAGGTCATAAGCGATCCAGAGTCCGAGAAGGACCGGTGTATATCCTGGAATTTTCAGCGCTAAACCTGGAGTTGTTTCAATGGAGACTGTGGTCGGGGGAGACATCGCCAGGGCAGGGGCGACCGCGGGGCGGAATGTCTTGCCACACACCGGGCATGCCAGTGTCTGGCCCAGGTGCGTTCTCTCGGCGTTGAGTTGATGGCCGTCCGGACAGCATACTACGACGGGATCAGCCGGAGTCATGTCATCCCTTCCAAGCGTTCAAGGCAAGAATCTCATCAGCGACGCGAAGCGCTTTCTTCCTGAGTATGCGGCATTATATGCGATCGATTGAATTTCTGGGCACGCGGTTTTTTCGATTCTCCCATTCTCCGGTTCTCTGGTTTTCCGGGGGGGCGACATTGTTCAATAACATTGAAAGATTGAGCGTGCCTCCTTCGTCGTAGCGTGGGCCCCCCGTGGCCGACGGGAATGATCGGTTTGCTCACCTTCGCCAAGACCGAACACTGGCCGCTTACTCACGGGCGCGGTTTCTCTGATCGACAGTGACGGAATCGGCAAGCTCAAATTGAACATGCTCGCGTGATTGTGATTCTCCGAGAAAATTCTGTTGACTTGGCTCCGGCGAATTGTTAACTTCCGTGTATTAGTGCATCAAGAGCCCCGGGGAGCCTAAAAGACCCCGGGCGGCAACCGAGCCGTTCATCACAGAACTGTCACGGTGCCGAGGCCAGCCCATTAGTTGGGAACGATGCGGGCGAAACCGCCGATAGCGGGATTTGCCAAAAAGATTGCAGCGACGTTCGCTGTATCCGCGTCCTATCTGGATCTCTTGATGCCGTGAAGGAGTTCACGGCATGGAACGGTTTAACATTCCTCAGAACTGGGACACCCTGTGTCCCCACGTTGGACAAGGTCGAAACAACGGCGATCCGCTCGTCGCGTCTCTTGTCCAGTCATCCACCTTTTGTCGCGAAGATGCCGACAGCACCACCGAACACGCCTATACGCGCGTCTCCAATCCAACTGTGGCGGCACTCGAAACGGCGCTCGGTCAACTCGAGAATGCGCCGCCCGCGGTGGCCTTCGCATCGGGTCTGGCCGCGGAGAGCGCGCTCTTCATGGCGCTGCTGAGCAAGGGGGAACACCTCATATGCAGCCGGGCGGCCTATGGCGGCACGACACGACTCCTCCAGCAGTTGCTGACCGGATTGGGCATCGAGACGAGCTTCGTCGACACGACCTGCCCAGAGGCGGTCGCCGCCGCCATCCGCGATAACACCTGACTCCTGTTCATCGAGACGCCGGCCAACCCCACACTTGATCTCACCGACATTCGCGCCATCGCGGACATTGCACACAACGCAGGAGTGCGTCTGGCCGTGGACAACACGTTCATGACGCCAATCCTTCAACAGCCGCTGGAACTCGGGGCCGACATCTCCGTCTATTCCACGACGAAGTTCATCGAAGGGCACTCTGTTGCGCTCGGCGGCGCGGTTATCTGCCGAGACGACGAGACACGCGAACGCCTCCAATTCGTCCGAAAATGTACCGGCGGCATCCAAACGCCTTTCAACGCCTGGCTCACCATTCAGGGCCTCAAAACGCTTCCGCTACGAATCCGAAGACAGTCCGAGACGGCCGATCGGGTGGCAAAGTGGCTGTTGGAATGTCCGCGCGTGTCGCGTGTCTGCTACCCGACCGTGAATGGAGCTGGACCATCAGGATTCGTCGAACAGCAACACCTCGGACACCACGGCGCCGTCGTGGCGTTTGAGTTGGCAGGCGGGGCGGAGCCGGCGCGGCGTGTGCTCGGTCGTGTCGAGATCATCCGATTCGTCGAACACGTCGGCTCGGTTGACAGCCTCATCACACATCCCGCTACGATGACACACGCCGATGTCCCACCGCAACAACGCGAGTCGGTTGGCGTCACGGATGGTCTGTTGCGACTCTCAGTCGGGCTTGAAGACGCTGACGATATCATCGCGGACATCGATCAAGCCATCGATCGGGCGAGTCGGCCGACAATCGGCAAAACGAAGGGGGGGGAGTCAATGTCTGACAAACGCTTGATCGTTTTGAAGTTCGGCGGTTCGGTCCTCCTGAACGAAGCGACTCTCCGCCTGGCCGTACACGAGATTTATCGCTGGCGGCGCGATGGGTATCAGGTCGTGGCGGTCGTCTCCGCCTTGGCCGGGCAGACGGACGCGTTGCTCCGCAAGAGCCGACAGGTATGCATCGCGGCATCACAACATGCCGTCGCCGCGCTGGTCTCTAACGGAGAATTGCAGAGTGCGGCTCTATTGGGACTGCACCTCGACCGAGCCGGCGTTCCAGCGTGCGTGCTGACGCCCAGCGCCATTCGCCTCGTCGCCAAGGGCCTCGCCCTCGACGCAGCCCCTGTGGACATGGACATCGAGATGGTCCGCGCCGCACTCTCGCACCACGGTGTCGTGGTGGTGCCTGGCTACGTTGCGACAGACAGCGGAGGACGCACTGTTCTCATGGGGCGCGGCGGGTCTGATCTCACGGCGCTCTTTCTTGCATATCGGTTGGGGCCGTGCGAGTGCCGGCTCGTCAAGGATGTGGACGGACTTTACGAATGCGATCCAGACAGCACCAGCCCTGCACCCAAACGATACGGCACTGCCACTTGGGAAGACGCGATGAGCACCGACGGCTCGATCGTTCAGCACAAGGCGGTGGAGTTCGCGCGTGAACATCGCATCGAGTTTCAGCTTGGCCGGTTGAACGGAACCAGGCCCACGTTAATTGGTCCCGGCCCGACCACCTTTTCCGAACCTGACCAGGCGGTCCCGCTCCGTGTTGCATTGCTGGGATTCGGAACGGTGGGGGGCGGCGTGTTTGAACTTCTCGAACAGTTGCCGGACCACTTCAAGACCGTCGCGGTGGCAGTGCGTGAGCCAGCGAGGAATCGCACGTCATCGGCGCCGCCGGGCCTTCTGACGTCGGATGTCGATGCGACGGCGACCTGTGGGGCAGACGTGGTGGTCGAAGTGATGGGCGGTGTCGAATCCGCCTGCACAGCGATCCAGGCCGCACTCAGGACGGACGCCCATGTTGTGACCGCAAACAAGACCTTGATCGCAGAGCAGGGTCGAAGCCTCAAGGACCTGGCGAATTCTCACGGTGTTTCGCTTCGCCATTCCGCGGCGGTGGGGGGGAGCATGCCGTTGCTCGAACACATTGGATCATCGAACGGGAAAGAGATACGGCACGCTTCGTGCCATCGTCAATGGCACCTGCAACTTCATCCTCGATCAGATTGCCGGCAACGCCACATTCGATGAGGCCGTGAAATCGGCTCAGCGCCTCGGTTTTGCTGAAGAGGACGCATCCCGCGACCTCTCCGGTTTGGATGCCGCGGACAAGTTGAGTGTCATCGCCCACACTCTCGGTGTCGTGTCGCTTCTTCCTGCGGAGGTTCAACGTGACGTATTAACGCCTGAAACCATTCGCCATGCCCTTGCATCCAAGCAGAACGGCGATGTTGTACGGCATGTGGCCACACTGCAACTCGACGCGATTCCACCGATCGCTTGCATTCGACTACAGGCGCTCCATCCCGACAATCCGTTGGCCGGCGTGCGGGCGGAGGAGAATGCTGCGTTGATCGAATTGGACGATGGAACGCGTGAAGTCGTCTACGGTCGCGGCGCCGGCCGGTGGCCAACCGCGGAGGCTGTTGTGGCCGACTTGCTGGAAGTCTCCAGGACTTTGACGCCGGTGAAAGGCACGGCCATGCCTGCGAGAAAGTGGAGACAGCCTGACACAGCGCAACCGAAGCAATCGTGTAGCGTCTGACCCCCGTGTCGGATGTGGGATACACACTGTTTGCCACGGCCGACAGGGGCATTGGCTGTTACGGATGTTGTTTAGAGCAGTTTAACGATTGAGTGTGGCACCGGCGTCTCGCCGGTGGAAGCAAGGAGACTGAGTGCCGTTGCCTCACCGGCGAGTCGCCGGTGCCACATATCAACGTGAAACGCTATAGAGCAGATTAAGGTTGAGCTTGTCTACTCCGTCAGTGGAGATCAGATGGGGATGAAAGCCCGTTGCTCCAGGGTTAGTGTATCGAGCGTTG
>CAZTAR010000148.1:0-10181 GCA_964611695.1 uncultured Planctomycetaceae bacterium
CATCCCCATCTGATCTCCGCCGCGGAAGATGCCATCTCATGCCTAAAATGCTCTAGCCCGCCTCGATCACGACATGTCTCATCCGCGTGTTGCGAATTGCTTGGACGCCTGCGGAATCCGCCTTGTGTGTCGGGAAAAAGAGGATCAATGAAGAATCCTGCCGGACGCCCCTCATGTCCGCCATGGCTCCTATTGGAGGCCTCCGACCAATTCCACGGATGGCCATTCCAGTTCCACCCCGCCGAATGCGTCAATGCCTCTGCTCCAATCTCCACGGTTGGCAATCCGGCGTGAAGTGTGTAGAATTCCGCCGCTGGACACCCGGGTGGCCATCACGGCCTTGGGGCCGAGCATGAAGGCTGCCACTGAGTTAGTGCGGATCAGGTCATGCGTTGTCATGGCTCAACTGGCTTGGCATCGATGACCGGGAATTCTGGGAAAGCAACGTCGAAAGGAATGATTTATGAGCAAGTTGATCAGATGTCTGTGTGCGGCCACGTTCGTTGTTGGCATTTCGCTGGCCGGTATCGGCTGTGCGGAGCAATGTGCGGGGACGTGCGACAAGACCGATTCCTGCTGCAGCAAGAAGACGGATGCCAAGAACACGTGCGCCAAGAAGTGTTCAAAGCCGTGCCCGAGCAAGAAGAAGGCGGAAACCAAGTAGCCTCTTCTCTCAAGCGTTGAATCAAGCACCTCGCGGGCGGGTTCCTATACGAAACCGCTCGTGAGGTGTTTCTCATTCCACGGCGCTCGTGATTACGATCCGCCATCCAGGTGGTTCATGAATCACCTGAGCCCTCTGTTTCCCTTCACAAAGCCGGCCTCGCCCCAAACCTTTTCCAGAGACGATAGAACACCGCCATCGATGCCAACAGCGCAGCCGTCCAGAGACTACCGCAGGTTCCATCACGCCAATCGGCGTAGATGATGTTCGCGCAAAGGGCCAGTTCAACCAGAACCAGCAGAAGGGCCATGAGATTGCCGAGAGGCGCCCTGTAGGCCGTCTCGGGAAATGCCCGTCCTGCTCGCTTGTCGCGAAAACGAAAAACGATCAAGCTCATGTAGCTCATGCCGTACAAAAGCGTGCTGGCGAGGTAATATATCTTCAGCATTCCGAAGAAGGATTTTTGCGATGCGAATGCGGCGGCGATGCAACCGATGACCACCAGCGACAACACCGGCGCCTGGTTGGATGACATCCGCCCCAAGGCGCGAAAAGCCATTCCATCCCGCGCCAATGCGAACGTCACTCGAACAGTCGAGAGAATCGTCGAACTCAGCGCGCCGAAGCAGACGAGAATGCTCACCAGCAGGATCAGCTCCGTGACACCAAAGCCGTCGAGTTGTTGGAGCACCACGGCGGGAACACTCTCTTGGCCAACCATCTCCGCCGGCGAAAGGACCGACAATAGGGCGTAGTTGAAGACGCAGTAGACGCCTGTGAGCAGAAGGGCCCCGCCGACAAGGGCTCGCGGTAGCGACCGTTGGACATCCTTGATCTCTTCCGCGAGCTTCGCCGTGTCGGTCGCGCCTGCATAGGACCAAAACGCAGGCAGCAACGCGAGAAGGAAAAGCCTGGCTCCGGGCAGGCCGCCTGTCCCTTGCGAGGGCTGACACTCCGCAGGCGTCGCGCGGCCGGAAAGCCAAAAGGCTCCGACAGCAATTCCGAGCACCGCGACGACTTTCAGAATCGTCAGGACATTTTGCGTGATCGCGCCCGCGCGGAGGCCGGCGGCGTTGATCGCCGTGACGGCAACAATCGCGGAGACCGCAAAGACTGGCGGCGCCCATTTTTGTTCCAAACCGCACAATTCGGCCGCAAACCCGCCGAGCGCGACGGCGATGGTCGCCGCGCCACCCCCGATGATGAAGATTGTGTAGGACCAACCGAAAAAGAACGCCGCGAATTCGCCGTATGCCTCTTTCAGGAATTGGTAATCGCCGCCGGCCTTCGGGAATCGGGTCGCCAACTCCGCCGTCACCAGACTCTGCAACATCGTGATCAGACCCGCGAACAACCAGATCAAGATGATCGTCCACGGTGACCCGACGTAGGCGGCAATTTCCCCCGGTGCTTTGAAGATGCCAGATCCGATCGCTACGCCCACCCCGACAAAAACCGCCGTGACCGGACCGACAACGCGCGCGAGGGCTGGGGATGTCGTTTTGGAAGATCGGCTGCCCTCAATTCTGTCGAGCATTCCACAGTCCCTCTTGGTGACTTGCTCGCAGCATCATATGGCCCCGACACAGTGTGTCTAGCAAACCGCTCGCTCCCGCAATCAGGAAGTGGTTGGAGGCGGGTGGTCCTTTCCAACTGCTTTTGCAGAAAGTGGTACCGGCCCTCGGTAGCCTGCGTGAACGATTGCAGGGTGGCTTGGAGCCGACGTCGGCCGCGGGGGGGCGACGCTACAGCAACGCCCCAAAAGAGCGGGAACGCCCAACCTCACACAGATCTACGTCTTCAAGGTGTGACTCGTAATGCGCTGGTAGGCTTCGAGGTATCTCTCGCTCGTGGCCTGGACCACGTCGTCCGGCAAATGCGGCGCGGGTGGCGTTTTGTCCCAATGGCCGTCATCACATTGTTGCTGCAGGTGGTTGCGGACGAACTGCTTGTCGAAGCTCTCCTGATCGCGCCCCGGTTCATACTTGTCCGCCGGCCAGAATCGACTTGAGTCCGGCGTCAGAACCTCATCCGCCAAAACGGGCCGGTCATCCTGCCAGCCAAACTCGAACTTGGTGTCAGCCAAGATGATGCCTCGATCACGGGCGTATTCGGAAGCTTGTGAGTAGAGTGTCAAGGTCATGTCACGCAGGCGTGTGATGACTTCTTCCCCGACCAATCCCGCCGCCTGTTCGAAGGAGATGTTCTCGTCGTGTCCTATCTCGGCCTTGGTTGAAGGCGTGAAGATCGGCTGGGGTAGCCGCGAGCAGTGCTTCAATCCGCCGGGAAGCGGAATGCCGCAAACGGTGCCGCTGGCCTGATACTCTTTCCATCCGCTGCCGGCTAGGTATCCGCGCGCGACGCATTCGATTGGCACAATCTCCACCTTGCGGCAGAGCATGGCCCGACCTCGGAGTTGTTCGGCAATCGATTCGAACCCCGCAGGAACCTCGCGATCCACGACGGAAACAAGATGGTTCGGGCAGACCCCCGCGAACCGGTCGAACCAAAACTTCGACATGGCCGCCAGGACGTGTCCCTTGTGAGGAATGGCGTTCGGTAAGACACAGTCGAACGCGCTAATCCGATCCGTCGCGACGAGCAAGATACGATCACTCAAATCGTAGATATCCCGCACCTTGCCGCGTTTAAGATCGAACCCCGGAACTTCCGTCTCTTGAACAACGTCGTATGCCATCAATGAACCCACACAAACATGCCATGGTCCCTACGCGGTCGCACACGGTCGCGGCCGAAAACCAACTCTGGAGGCTATCTGGAAGACCGCCCAGATGTCAAGCGGAGCCAGACTCACAGGCGTTTGCTTTTTTGGCAATCAGAAGAATGGCCTGGGTTTGCTTTGACGTCGTCAAAGGAACACAGTGCAGTCATACGTCATTTCAGATTGCACGATGTTCTCGAAATCATCCACACAATTTCACGATGCGTCTTGAACTCGCGCGGATCGACTCGAATTCTCCTTGATAGCAGAGGCAACGGGGACATTCAAGCCAAGATCGGGATTGATCATTCGCCGAACAACTGCTACACTTCGCCGACATCACTCGCCGAATGCGTGTCCCCCAAGATACCGTTCGGCTTCCACAGAGCACGACGGTTTTCTTGAGGATCTACCATGGCACAAGCAATGAGTAAGTCTGCCCTGATTCGGCATCTCGCCGAGCAGAACGGAATGACCCGCTCGCAGGTTTCCACTTTCCTAGACCTTCTTTGCGCCACCGCCTACAAGCAAGCCAAGAACAGCTTCACCTTGCCGGGACTCGGGAAGTTGGTCCTCGTCAACCGCAAGGCTCGCACGGGACGCAACCCGGCAACTGGAGAGGCGATCAAAATTCCCGCGAAGAGAGTTGTGAAGTTCCGAATAGCCAAGGCGTGCAAAGACGCGATCCTTGAGCCAGCCTCGACCAAGAAGGCCGCCAAGCCCCCCACAAAGAAGTGACATCGTTGATCGCGCCACCTCCGCACATTACCCTCAACGATCGGCGGACTCGGTAGCAGTCACCGATGCGATCGCCGTTGAGTTCACGGGCAGGCGTTGAAGGAGGCGATCCGTCAGTTCGATGATGGCGTTCGTCACGCGGTGAAACTGTGTCGCCAGCGCCCGGGAGCTTTCGAGTTCTGCCTGCAATCTCGCCATGAGTTCCGACAATCTTACCAATTGGGACCGTGCCAACATGGTTTCCCTTAGCCATTCTTCTTTGGAGGTGTAGCCCGCTTCAATCTCGTCCACCGTTTGCTTAATTCGACGACATTCGGCCTCGACGGTATCGACGCGTTTGCTGACATGGTCGCGGACGGCCTTTTGATCCTCGCGGATCGCCCTGAGATAAAGTCCGATGACGGCCAGCGGAACGCCGACAAGTGCCGACAGCGTCCCGATCAGTGTCGCCGCGAATTGCCAAGAGAGGGTTTGCATGACTCGTCACTCCTCCTTTTCGAAGCGGATGGGACCGGCTTTCTCGGCAGGCCTTCAGGCACCGGATATCCCGGTGTTGGGGTACATTTGAAACCTTGCTCAGCGCTTCGGAGGTCGAAAACATGAGGGCGACAAAATCCTCAAGAACGATGGTTGGGGCGTGATTGCGTGCGAAAATCAGGGAGGAATTTGATTGACCTGCCAACGAGGTGCTTGACTTCCGGAGATAAGGGGACCATCCTATTGTGCCAACGGACCGTGGCACAGGCGGAGAAATCGCATAACTCGCTTTTAAGAAACGACTTACGGGCCTCATATGCCGACTCCACGCAAGAAGAAAACATCACAGAAACGCTCTTCTGAATCGACGACTTCCTCAAAAGCCAAAACTGGCGCTCGA
Source organism: uncultured Planctomycetaceae bacterium (assembly GCA_964611695.1). GTDB lineage: Bacteria > Planctomycetota > Phycisphaerae > UBA1845 > UTPLA1 > CAZTAR01. The sequence continues at coordinate 5,002 of CAZTAR010000148.1, forward strand.
TCGAAGAAGCCGGTGAAGAAGAAGCCAACGAAGAAAACACCGGCGGCCTCGCGGAAAAAGAAGGCATCAACAACGCGGAAGAAAGTGACCGTGCCCAGAACCAAACCTGCTGCCAAACCGAAGTCCAATTCAGCCACGGCAAGTACCTCCAAGTCGGCTGGAAAAGCGAAACCGCAGAAGAAGCGGGTAGCCCCCCCAGGCCCCGCCGATGCCTCCAAGACGCGTAGCCGGAAAAAGGCTGCTCGAAGCAAACCGGCGGCGGCGGTGGCTGCCCCAAAACCCCCTAAACCGCCCAAGCCACTTCGGAAACCGAAATTCGATCCGGAGATTCAGAAAGCCATCCGCGAGGCACTGACATATCAGCGAGATCAACTGGTCTCGGTCGTCAAATCGGCTCAGGCACAAATGGCGGAAAGGGTCACAGGGCTGTCGGACCTAAGTGACCAGGCTTCAGAGGGTTATGGCGGAGAGTTGGCTGTCGGATTGATGGCCATCGAAGCCGCTCAGCTCGATGAGATCGAGGCCGCGATCAATCGGATCGACAACGGCACCTTCGGGCTCTGCCTGGACTGCGCAAAACCGATCCCCAAAAAACGGATCGAGGTCCTTCCATTCGCCCGGCGGTGCCTAGCCTGCGAGGGCCTTCGTGAACACCGTGCCAGAACGCAGGGCAGCTATGTGGATGATGACTCGTAGATCGCCGCCCCCTTCATGAGATCGCCCAACAGTTTCCCGACCGCCCCCATCGTGCGGGCCTGGTGAGCCCGGAGAGTCTGTGGATTCAATGGTGGTCTTCCAGTCATTGAAGCGGTGGGCCCCTGTTGTCAGATGCGACGAGATTGCACCCTCCCCGTCACAGCCGCAGGTGACAGGAAGAAACCCGGTCACTGGATCTGCTGACAGAGAAGTCAGTCGGTCGGGACGTCTACCGCGCGGGGCTATTGCTTCTTGAATGTCTGCTTCTTGTCGCCGCTCTTGAGTTCCAGCGACTTGGTGAATGAGTTGAACGAAGCCTGGAAGTCACGTTCTTTCTGTCCAGGCGTCTTCAGTTTCAAGCTCGCACCGTTGAAATCGAAGGTTCCGGCATCCTTGGACACTTCGTCGCCCTTCTTGGCGATGGCCGTATAAGTGTTGTCATCCTTGAAGGTCATCGTTTTGTAGAAGGCTTGGTCCTTAGGCTCATCGGCAGACTTCCAGGAACCAACCAGCACAGCGTTGCAGCCTGTGGCCATCAGGGCGAAGGCAAAGACCAGGACAATAGAGGCGTTCCAGAGATAGCGTTGATTTTTCATCGCGATTCCTCGGATATTGGTGACCATCGACCGTATTCCGCGTTCAATATCGCATGACACTAGACCGGGCCCGACCACCTGTCAACTGAAAGATCGTGACTCGGCGCGGGTCCACTTTGGTGTCCACGAACGGCCTTACCACAGGCGCCGGCGCCAGCGGCAAGTGCCAGTGTCACCCGCACTCGAAGTGAACCCCTCCCAAAGATTCGGTACCCCAAAATGGTGGGCGCATCGGTCTTCCGCCGAGTCGATATCCTCTGTTCTCCGCCGGCGGAGCGGCCGGTCGCCAATGGAGCCCAATTCAAACAATTCCGGCACGGATGATTGAGTCCTGGTATCATTGGGTGCCACGGACGGCTTGCCCGCCCGTGCCGGCACTGGCTGCAAGCTGACAGTGGCACCCCTCTACGAAACGATCCCAGTACCAATGATTGTGGAGGGCCTTGTGCAACCCCACGTAGGCGGGTAGAATCCTGCGAAGAGACGCTGAGGAATTGGCACTCCTGACAGCTCAGCCGCATTACCAGGTTGATTCGCGAGGATCCGCCCTCCCGTAGGAGGGATTCCAAATCGATCCTTCCCGTCGAGATGGCCGATACCAAAGTCGATCTCTCGATGAAGTTGTTGTGGTACAAAGTATTAGAGGGTTTATGGCAAGATCGGAAGCCATCGAAGTGGAAGCGAATGTCGTTCAGGCCCTGCCGAACACGATGTTCCGGTTGGAGTTTGAACTCGGCGGAAAGAAGCACTCCGTCCTTGGACACATTTCCGGGCGGTTGCGCAAGCACTTCATCCGGATTCTTCCAGGCGATCTCGTCCGTGTCGAACTGAGTCCCTACGATCTGACCCGGGGACGCATCACGCGACGCCTGTAGGACGATTCTCGGTTTGAGAGTGCTACCAACAACCTGATCGGTCGTACAACATCCCCACACACCGGTTGGCTGTACAATGCCCGATGATTACACGTCCGACCTAGCGTTCCAGGGCTACGCCCCCGCACTCTGCGTTTGCTCATACCACCGAATCGTCGCCGGGATGCCTTCTTCGTAGGTGACTGTCGGCTTCCAGCCCAATTCTTGCCGAGCCTTCTCCGCGGAGAAGAACGTATCTCGCCCCATCAACCAGACGGCATAGCGTGTGACCATCGGCGGCGTCTTCCGTTTGAACATGTGCCCAAAGCACTCCATGAGGAACGCTGCGGAATACGCCACCTTGTACGGCACCCGCTTCGTCACGGGCCGAGCGCCGATCGCCTCGGCAACCATGTTGAAATATTGCCGCTGGGTCAACTCGCCGTCGTTGCTACAGTTGTAGGCCTGACCGACGGCCTTGGGATTGTCAGCCGCCAGGATGCAAGCCTCGGCCACGTTTCCCGCGTAGACCACGTTCAGCCGATTGTCGCCGTCGCCGAGGAGTTTCGCCTTGCCATCACGCACCAGCGAGACCAGCCGCGCGATCGTCGCTCGATCTCGAGGGCCATACAACCAACTCGGGCGAATGACTGTGAACTTGACCTTACATTCAGACGAATGGCGACGCCACAGTTCCTTCTCTGCCATGACCTTCGCCCGGGTGTAGTACGACCAGCGATGCACATTCACTCCCAAGGGCGCTGTCTCATCGAGGACGACGCCGAATTCGTTGCGATGGCCGTAAGCGCTGATGCTGCTGATATGAATGAACCGTGGCACACCACACTTTTCGGCCGCGTTGAAAAGATTCCGTGATCCATCCACGCTGATCTGGAGGAACTCCTCCCACGGCCCCCAATCTCCGACGCGGGCGGCAGCGTGGTATATGCATTGTGCACCCTCGCAAGCGCGTGCGAGTGAATCGGGATCGGACAAGTCGCCCTCACAGAACTCAACGTCCTGTGTTTCCAACCAGGTCGTATCCGCCCCCGGCCGAACCAACGCTCGCACCGGCCGTCCGTGATTGCGAAGTTGCTCCACAATGTGGCTGCCGAGCAACCCTGTTGCGCCTGTGACAAGATTCATCTTTGAGACGACTCCTTCGACCACGCCAATGGCCGGACAAACGTAGGTGCAAGAAGATGGCTCGTCAAGACATTCCCCCCTTCACGTCTTTTGAGGAGTCGGGAAACACACAATTCGCGACCGAGATGCGACTTCGTCCAAATGCTCGGCAACCATCGCCACATAGCTCGTGTCGATCACATCCGCCGCCGAAAGGCCGAGTTTTTCCAACACCGAATGGATTGCGCCTTCATCCGGCCCCTCGACTTCCACAAACGAACCCAACGCCGGCAACTCGTCCAGTTCGATTCGACAATCCCCCAATCGCCAGCTTTCCCGCAGTTTCTCGAAACCCACGGCGTCGACGTAACCCAGGGCCGCCAAGAGGTCCCCCATCGCGCCAGGGTCGCCGATCTCAACCTCGATTTCTTCCCGTCGCTTGAATGAACTGGCCGTACGCGGTCCCTTAAAAGTCAACGAGGGCGGGACTGTCGGGCCGTCGAGCACCTCATTGGATCTGATCCGAAGGCCGCGACCGGAGTGGCGAAGTGAGCCGTCCGCCCGGTCATAGAGGTGATTTGTCTCCAACACGCGACCGATGTAAACCGCCCCACCCGCGCGAAGTTTCTCCCGCAACGGACCGGGCGGCGGTGAACGAAGCTTGCATTCCAATTCGACAGACATCCGATTACGCCCTTCTGCGGCACCTGCATCGACCCAACGGTCACAGGGTGGCCTCGATTTGTCCGAGAGTGTACTCGATCCATGGGCCAGATGGGGAACATGCCGCATATCCGGTTCAGGCCGTCCGTAACACCTCAAGTATGCCGAAACCGAGCCGGCTTGTGCCGTTGCCCCCCTCCGTTGTCGCTGGTATAGTAGACCCCATGTTTGCACGCTTGAAAGAGTGCCCCTGCGCGATCTTGCCGATTGCCGCCCTGTTATCGTTTGTCATCGGCCCGAGCCCTTCCGCGGCCTACGCGCGGGCTTGCGATCGCCTCACCAAGCAGCGGGACGCCAAAGGTGATGCCGATTCCCGACGCAAGGCGCCGTGCACCCGACAAGGGGCACACCGGCATTCTGAGTCCGACCACCCGCCGACGCCCAAACCTCAATCAATTTCTTCGTTCGTCGCACCGAAGGCCGCGAAGCCCTCCGGAAACCCGGATGACGATTATTCCCCAATCGCGGCCGTGGGCGATGCGTTTTCGTTTCACCCACCCCGGCAGGGTTCGGACGTGGTGCGTGAACAACCTCGTTGCCTTAGCAAAACGCACAGGCCGGCTTATCTGGCCCAAGCTCCCCCTTCCCCTCTTGCTCAAATCGCCTAAACTGCACAACCGTCAACCGCGATTGGTCCATTGAGCTCGGTCAACTGAGATCGGTCAATTGAGATCATTCAAAGGCGATTGATCGGAAGCGATTGCCTGATCGAGGTTGGACAACATCTGGCGAATCGAAATAGCGAACCCACGCGGCAAAGCTGTCAGGACTCGATAGGAGCGGCGGCTTTCAACGAGGCAAATCGAATTCCTTGGTCGTTATCATCCACCGAAGCGGACTGAAGAAAACCAAAGCGAGCCGAGGGTCGATGAACGCGGCAAAGGACGGCGCGGCATCATACGGAAGAATCACAACAGGCCAATGAGCCCAACAGGCCAAGTGGCTTGTACTAGAACTGGACATCAGTAAAGACAGGACCTCCCATGAACGAGCGTGACTTGTGGTGGAAAATCGTAATCATCGGCGTGCTGGTCGCCTTGGGACTCGCCAGCGTGACGCCGATCGACGAGAAGATGAAATTCGGTATCGATCTTCACGGCGGGTACAGCCTGCTTTATGAGATCGATGACTCGGGCCTGACCGGCGCCGACAAGCAGGGTCTCTCAGAGCGCGTCATGCGTGTCTT
>CAZTAR010000149.1:0-10121 GCA_964611695.1 uncultured Planctomycetaceae bacterium
CATTGTGCGGGGTGGCAGTCATCAGCAGGAAATGACGCGTGGTCCCAGAGAGCAGCTGGCCGAGCCGGTAGCGTTTCGTATATTTGACCTCGTTGCCAAAGAACGAAGCGGACATCTTGTGGGCCTCATCAACGACGACCAGATCCCAATGTGTCGCGAGGAGTCGGGCCTGGACGTCTTCGTCGCGGCTCAGCTTGTCGAGTCGGGCTATTGCGAGGCCGGTTTCGCCGAACCAATTCCCTGTCCGCGCAGCCTCCAGTTTGTCGTTGGTGGCGATCTCGAACGGAAGTTGAAATTTCTGGTCCAGTTCATCCTGCCACTGCTCGACCAGGCTTCCGGGTGCCACGATCAGGCAGCGTTCGATGTCCCCGCGGGCCATTAGCTCCTTGATAAACAGACCTGCCATGATCGTCTTGCCGGAGCCAGGATCGTCGGCGAGCAGGAAACGAAGTGGCTGTCTGGGTAGCATCCGGTCGTACACCGCAAGGATTTGATGGGGCAAGGGGTCGACCAGCGAGATGTGAACGGCAAGAAGCGGGTCAAAAAGCGCCGCCAAGCGGATTCGGGCGGCCTCGGACACGAGACGGAACTCGTCACCTGGGGCGTCAAACGACCACGGGCGGGATTTTTCACTGATCCTGAGGCGTGGCTCGTCGTCCCTGTAGAGGAGGGTGTTCGCCACGTCGCCACCGGCCCCTTTGTAGGTGACTTCCAGGACCGAATCGCCGTGCCACTGGGCGCTGACCACTGTGACAGGCTCATTCGGGATGATTCCCTCGACGCAGGCGCCGCTAATAATATCTTCAAGTCTGCTCATTACTACGGCCTCGCGACTATGCCGCCGACTTCCTAGGGATTCCCGTGGTCATTTTGGCCAGGGGCTTGGCGCCCATTACTGCCGCCACCGGCGCGCACCCACTCGTCCACCTCCGCCTTCATGAACTTCCACAACCGGCCAACGCGGTGCGCAGGCATCCTCTTGCGATCGATCCACTTGTAGACCGTGTCCCGGCTGATCCCGAGGTGGGCGCAGATCTCATCAACGGACAGCCACCGGTCATCCATCCCGCTTCTCCCACGCCAACCCGTGCCACAGGCTTCGGCGGTTACTCGGACGGTCGTGCGGCAGCCTCCCTGCTCCGCTCCAATAGGTGTACCGGCTATGATCGCAGGGATTCTGCGGTTGTCAACGGCTCTCTGCCGCTTTATGCTGATCGAGCCGGCAGCGGGCCAGGAGCACCGACGTGCCAGACGCCCCCAGCTGGACAAGGCGTGCCCGCTGAGAGAACGGGCGGACTGGGCAAAACGTATCGAAGCGGGCTACGTACTGCAGGAGGAGCGGGCTCGTTTCGGGATCCACCGCGTGACCGCTTTTGCGGAGGCGGAGGACTTCGACATGCGCTGGCCACCAAGTGGTCCGTGTCAATCGCAGTCGTGATCGGATTGGCCCCTGTGGACGATCCAGAAGTAGGTGGTGATTCCAATGAACCCCCAGATCGGTCTCTTGGACGATCACTCCTCACCCGAGGTCAAGATCGCCCTGTTCCGCTTGCTCCTTCGCGTGCGCGACGATTGGAGTGAATCGCCATGCAGATAAAGTACCTTGCCATCAAGAACTTTCGTGGCATCAAAGAACTGGAGTGGCACATCGGAGGCGCGACCATCTGCCTCATCGGCCCGGGGGATTCGACCAAGACGACCATCCTTGATGCCGTCGAACTTGCGCTTTATCCGTTACGGAATGCACCGCTCAGCGCTGACACCGACTTCTATGCTCTCGACTCCAAGGCTACCATCGCCATTGAGGTCACGCTCTCGGAGCCTCCGGACGAATTGACGACGGAGGACAAATACGGCCTATATCTCCGCGGTTACATCTCCGATCAACCCATCCTGAATGACCCGAAGGACGGCTCCACCCCCGTGCTCACAATTCGTCTTGAGGTCGGTCCGGATCTCGATCCGCAATGGAATGTTGTGAAACCAAGCCATCACGAACCGAAACCTATCTATGAGAGAGATCGCGCGCGGCTGGGAATGGCAAGACTGGGTGAGGACGCACGCCGTGATCTGACGTGGGGGCATGGATCCGCCCTTGTACGCCTTACAGAGCATCAGCGCGTTAGCCGCGCGTCGTTTGCCGTCGCTGGCCGCGCCGCTGCTGAGGCGCTCGATCCAGCTGCCTTGGAGCCGCTTGATGGCGCGGCCAAGCACGCACGGAAGGCCCTCACCGAGTTCGGCGTGAGTTGCTCAGACCTGCGGCCAGGCGTCGACATGCACGGAATACGGGTTACGAGCGGCGTGTTGGCACTGCACGAAGGAAGCACCCCTCTCCGTGTCGCTGGTCTGGGCACACGTCGACTCGCATGCTTGGCGATTCAGCGCCGGAGCGTCACTGAGGAGGGAATCATTCTGATCGACGAGGTGGAACACGGCCTTGAGCCTCATCGAATACGTCAACTTCTCAAACGAATCTGTTGCACCACAGAAGGTACGATTGGTCAAGTGATTCTGACGACTCATTGCCCGACACCGATATACGCGTTACCGATCGACTCCCTGCGTTTCGTGAGGTCAGACAGCGGAATCACTGACATTCAGCGCGCGCCTGCTGAGATTCAGGGAATCGTTCGCACTGCTGGGCACGCGCTGCTGGGCAAGAAAATCATCGTCTGTGAGGGTAAGACCGAGGAGGCCCTGTGCCGTGCCCTGGATGACATGTGGGGAGCTGCTCACGGCGGACAGTCAATAGCCTACCACGGAGTGGTGACTGTTAGTGGTGGCGGTCGCACTCAGGGTCCGCAGGCCTCCTTGGAGTTTTGCCGCCTCGGATACGATGTCGTGTATTTCGGCGACTCGGATGAGCCCATTGCTCCCAATGAGGACGAGCTGAAGGCCGAAGGTGTGGTCGTCGTGTTGTGGGCAGGTCAAATGTGCTCGGAAGAGCGTATATCTACGGATTTGCTTCACGAACAACTGGACGCGTTCGTGAAGGCGGCCTTCGAGCACGTTGGCGAAAGCAGCGTCTTGGATCAAATCGGGCATCAGCTCAACGCAAACCTACACTGTGCGCCGAGGAGTGTGCAGGCTTGGCGGGATTCCTTCGGGGATGAGGTGGTGCGGGCTGCGATTGGCAAGGCAGCTAAGAAGGGTGGTTGGTTTAAGAACCTGAACGAGGGCTTTGCGCTCGGGCGAATCGTCGCAGACGCGCTTCCGCGAATCGCGCTGACACCGCTCGCCCAGTCGATACGGAAAATCGAGGCTTGGGTTTATGGCCAGTGACGACCTTCCGCGCCTGCTCGCATCGAGCCACCGAGGGCTGATACGCGCACCGGCTGGGTGTGGAAAGACACACCTCATATCGGAGGCCACGGCGCTTTGTACTGATCGCCAACTGATTCTGACACATACGCATGCTGGTGTGCGTGCAATTCTCGACCGGTTGCGTGCCAGCGCAGTTCCAACCAATCGCTACCGCGTCACAACCCTGGACGGCTGGGCGCTCATGTACGCGATGGCGTTCCCATCGCTATCCGGCTGGCAAAGAACCACGGTTGCGCCAGACGCATGGCCCGAAGTGCGTGGCGCAGCATTCCAAGCGCTGAAACACAGCGCCGTCCGCCGCGTTGTTTCTCGTTCATACGGGGGCGTCCTTGTAGACGAGTACCAGGACTGTTGTACGCAGCAGAACGACGTGGTTCAGCTACTGGCGGAACTCTTGCCCTGCCGCATTCTTGGCGACCCCCTTCAAGCGGTGTTCTGGGTCTTGAATCGGGGTGACCATGTATGCTGGTCAGACGTTGAAAGTACGTTCTCGCTACTCGCCGAACCCACAACACCGTACCGGTGGCAGCATCGAAATCCTGAATTGGGCGCCTGGCTGATGTCCGTGCGAAACAAGTTGCTCGCCGGACAGCGAATTGACCTTCGCAATTCCGCCGTGTGCTGGCGTAAGTCTGTCGATCAGCAAGCTCAACTCAAGGCTTGCCGCGATTCCCGCTTCCGAAACGCCGACTCCGTTCTCGGCTTGCGCAACCATCGTAATGAATGTCGGCATTTGGCCAAGCGCCTGAACAACCAGTATTCGGCCATGGAGACCGTCGAATGCGAGGATCTACAGAAGTGGGCGGAACGGATAGAGCAATCAAATGGACCAATGCGCGTTGAGGCTGTTGTCGAATTCGCAAAGAAGTGGCTAGCGCGACTTCCGTCCGGCGTATTGCCGAGGATGGCTGCGGATATTAGGAAAGGCAAGAGCCCGAAGCCGAAGAAAGTCGATCGCGCCCGCGTCGCAACGATCCTGACAGAGATCGCGGAGTCTGACGATTTGCTCGCCGTGGATCGATGCCTTGGGGAGATCGAACGCTTAGATGAGCGTCCGGTTTTCGCCAGTCGCGAAATATGGAAAGACATGCGTCGCACGCTTCAGGAGCACGGAGCGAGCATGAGAAACCTGCGCGAAACTGCATGGGCGATCCGTGACAAAGGTCGCCGAGTCGGGCGGCGCGTCCCAAAGCGCTGCTTGGGAACCGTGCTGCTTGTGAAGGGCCTCGAGTTTGATCACGCAGTGGTCCTGAATGCTGCCGAGCTCGATAACGCTGAGAGCCTGTACGTTGCACTGACACGGGGCTCCAGCTCCCTCACGGTTCTGTCAGAGCAACCGATCATTCAACGGAGCCTCCCTCGCTTCAGGACGAATACCGTGACGCCGCCGTTGGGAAATCCGCCGCCTGGGTGACAACACTGCGCGATTCTGCTGCTAGCCAGTGCCGAGCCGGGCTGGCCCTCCAACATTCCGCTCTCACCCGCTGGATTCACCGGCAGCTCGTTCCTCGCTCCCGCATGATCGGAGACGAGGATTCGCAGCGTGTGAAAGCGGTCATGTGCTTCTTCACTCGATGTTCTGGCGGGTGGCCCGAACCATGGTCACGATGCCTGTCCTGATCGCGTCCGGCAGGGTCTCCCACGCTGCAGCCAACTCGGCGAGTTGGGGGTCACGCTGGAGCAACACCAAGCAGGACACCAAGCCCGGATCGTCCAGCTCGTAAGTGCTTGTCAAATCTGCGTTTAAGGTGCAGCTACCACCGATTCCCAAGCTGGATGCTGCCGGTGGCCCGGCCCGGGATCGCGGAATGGGGCCATTGCGACCCCGGCTGACGGCTAACGACTGCCGTTCTTCCCGGCTGGACGTCGGGGGGGCAGGCGCCGACCGTCAGGCTTGATGCTCGGCGGTCGCGAGTGTCATGATGGAAACGAATGCCAGCCTGGAGAGCTGGGCGTCGCGCGTCGGAGACATAATGAAATAGCCGTTTTGACTTCCTTGAGGACACCCTGTTAGGGGCTTATGCCACAAAGTCGCAATTGACCTTTCCCCCTGAACCTGATCCAGAGTTTGAGTTAGTCTTGAGTTTTTTTGACCCGCTCCCCTTTTCTGTACCACGGGCAAAGTTAGTTTTTCCAGTTCATGCAGTCTTGGTTTTCTGGCTTAGATCAGCGTACTCGCTGGGGGCTAGGTTGCCCTTTGACCTGTTCATCGTTCAAGAGGAGTCGCGTGCCATGTCAGAGAAGATGCTCACAGAACGGCAAACTAGGCTCATTACCAGAAGCCAATCATAGAGCATGATAAACGCCTGCCGTCTTTCCCTCCGTAACACATAGACAACCTTGCGGCCATCTTCAACGTCACAAGCATACCGAAAATGGAAGTCGAGTGCGACTCAGAGTATGCTGTGGTATCGTCTTTGGCTGGATGCTGGATAGCGGCAATACTTGGACGACAGCGTTTTGTACAACGAGGATGATTGCCGGGCGACGAGGCTTATCAAGGATTGGATTGCAGGTTGGCCATTAAGGGCAAGCTTCAACCACTGAGAGACATAGCGATGCCCATCGATTTCGCTAGAATCCAGGACTAACTTCTGTCCCTGCCCCAATGGCTCCTCGGCCAACCACAACCGGTGAACTGGCGACACATCCACCCGCCAAAGGAAGTTGCTCAGCATGTTACGGCGTAACAAATGGTCTGGAGATAAGGTCAATCTGGTTCTTCCCCCGTTACCACCCGAATATCGAGGGCAGAGCAGCGCAGTATTTCAGGCGTTCTGCTTTGATCCTCAGATCGGTGACGAGGTAGCACTGTTTCTGTTGGATGATCCGGAATTCTCCCGGCAGGTCGGAAAACTCAGGCCCATCAAGTTGTTTGCGACAACCGGAGTAGTCCGGACCAGTGCGGGAATGATCGCCTTCGTTGTTTGGAGCATTGATGGACCGAGGGGGCACGTCGTCGATTACGAGCAACCACTGAACCCGTTCAATATCGACACGATTCGCATGCTCAGCGCCCTGGGGCAACAAAGTCACCTCAAAGTTGTGCCAATCGATTCGCTTAGTAACGAGGCGGTTGGCTTCTTCGAGTTTGAAAACGTCTATGGTTTTGATCACTTCGCCGGTGGCATCGCGCAGGTGATTGGCCACGAGCCGGTCGCTGACTTCGCTGCGACACAGGCGGCTCTACGAGTCGAGTTCACGTTGGAGGAGTTGAAGATTGCATCGGAACTCTAGTTGATCGGTCCTCCCAGCAACAGTTGTTGGCTATCGTTGCGAGCGAGCAATACAGGTTCGAAGTATCTGTTTCTCATGACGTGGAGCAATCTGAAGCGCCCGCAGCGTGTATGCTTGAAGGGCATCTAAACGCAGGCCAAACAATCGCTTTCGCGATGGATCAGGATTCGGGGAACAGGATAATACCGATGGCCGGTCGCCGTGAGGGGAGGTGTTCGTGTTGCTCTTGACCGTGTTCGCGGTGTCGATGACGGCACGTGTGGAGAAGAATGCGCAGCTAGCAGAGAAGATCAAGCCGGTATCCAGCAAGCCGCAGCGCGTCGTGATCCGCAACACCGGGCTGGCCACGGGCGAAGCGCCTTAATACAGCGCATACAGTATCAAACTGCCCGAATCGGATGCCGGTTCATACCCCAAGCGTCACCAGCAGCGACTTCGTTCTCTCGCCGTTTCCGGTCATGAAGGTTCTTCTGAACTTGGCACAAAACGGATGACGGTCATCTTCGATCTTGATGCGCCGGCCAAGGACAACAGGACGTGATGTGACCTTCGCGGAACGCGGATAGTCGCGCACCTTCTTGAATGAGCCGAACGCATCTCCGCGAAAGATAATCAGACGCTGGTTAGTCAATCCCAGCATGTAGTACCCCACAAGCTTCCATACAGCATAGAACGCGATCAAGCAACAGGCCGAGTGCATCGCCCCCCCTACATTGATCCGCTTAGACAATGCACACTCGTCAACTGCCCAGATCCCCACGGCTGCACAGCCAACCAACATAAGTACGATGCCAATCAACACATGGCCCATGCCTGCCATTCCGAGCGCGTACTGTTCAAGATGCTCCCCCTCACGCAACTCGCTGGCGAACATTTCTTCTGCCTTCTTGGGAGTCATACCACACATACACGTTTCTCCTGTTCTCGGGCCAGGGTGAGCCGTCTGTCGCTGAGGCTGCGGGCGAGCGAGGGGCTAGCAGCCATCCGTGGCTACTGAGTCGTCCCTACTTCCACCCATCCTTGGTCACTTCCCGAAAGACTGCGGCCTGGCACAAGTACGCCCCTATCCCGGTCAAAGACCGATTCGGCTCGCTCTAGTCCATGCACAGGACGACGATGACACCCACCCAAGCGAGAAACATCAAGGCCAACCCCATCAGGCCCCCGATCTTCGCCAGAATCGCCCATGCTCGACGTCCGTCATACCTGTTGGCCGCTCGCCAAATCCCGATGGTGAGAATGACGTCATACGCAAGCCAGAGCGTCATATACACAAGCTGTCCTCCCAGCGATGGGATGAGGCTTGACAAAAGACTACCCGCGTAGCTCGCCGCCACACCATACAGCCAGTAGGTCTTCGCTAGGCCGAAGTCGCCGTGCATCAGCTTTGAAAAGAAGCCCTTCGACGACACATCGTCCTTCATTCCAATGGCGGTTGTATCAGACATCATATTCTCCTCTGTTAATCAAGGGTGACGATCCGCGGAGCCTTGTCATGAGACGCTACTCCGCATTCGAGCGAGGTATTCTTAGCCCAAAGGGTGCCAACTTCTCCGGCATGCCAACGCTGGAGCAAGCGAACTGTCCTTTCCTCTGCCGAGGCGTATGACGCGGTAGAAGCCCGCAACAAAAAACACTTGCTCCCCGTGATTTCGTTTCCGCTACCACCGCAAGAAACCGTTGCGGTTTCTCCTGTGTTCCAACGCCTCCTTCTATGGCGAGCGCCGCTGTAGCCTCGCCCGGTGCTCGCGACGCTAACAAGGAGATATGCCGTGAACCCAGCATCCGCCAAGACATGTTTGTTCGGATCGGCTTTGTGCGTCCTGACGCTAATGGTAGGATGTGGCTCGGAAACGCCGCAGAAGACCTACGAGGAAATCTGCCGCAGGGCGACAACCGGTGACTGGCGCGTCGTGTATGACAGTCACTGCCGCGATGCAAAAGCCAAGCTCGACGAGATCTACGCCCAGTTCATGGGCGAGTTGGGTCGCGGTCCCGGCGGTGCCGCAAAAGCCGAAGACGCTCAGAAACGCTGGCCGACAACCCGGCACTACTTTACCGACGCCATCGCCCACAGCCAGGAAGCCCAGAACATGTTCATCGGTGCGAAGGTACTCGAATCAACGATCGATGGCGACCGGGCGGTCCTGACAGTCAGGCTTCCGAACCTCGATGGCGGCAGCGTCACTGAGGTGTTCATGCGTATGGAAGACGACGGATGGAAACTCGAAATGCCGGATTAGACCGCGGAGCGAATGCATGGCATCAGGATCGTAGACGCCCACTTTTTGATGTCGCGGCGAGACGCTCCCCAAGGAGTGCATATGGACAAAGAACGCTACCAGCACATTCGCCGGATCTTCCTCACGGTCCGAGACCTCCCTGCCTCAGGCCGATCCGCCTACTTGGTCCAGGCTTGCGGCGAAGACAATGCGCTTCGAGCCGAAGTCGAAAAATTCCTCGCCGACGAAGAGAAGGCGTCCAGGGATTCCGACTTCCTCAAGCAATCGCCCGTGGGTCGCGTCTTGCCAAGCACGCAAGACCAAGCCGCCGCGCTGCCCGGGCAGGTCGGCCGTTACCACATTCTTGGCGTCCTCGGTCACGGCGGAATGGGCATTGTCTACGAGGCGGAGCAGGATAAACCGAAGCGGCGTGTTGCACTCAAAGTCATTCGCCCGGATCTCCTCAGCCCGGAAGCCCAGAAGCGTTTTGAGCTGGAGGTCGAACTGCTCGGGCGACTGCAACACCCTGGCATCGCCGCCATTCACGACGCGGGCACGGTCGAAACACCTCTCGGCCGACAGCCCTACTTTGCCATGGAACTAATCGAAGGCGAACCGTTGATCGACTACGCCGCACGCCATCAACCGGACATGCAAGCCAAGCTCAATCTCTTTCTCAAGATCTGCCAAGCCGTTCAGCACGCCCACCAACACGGAATCATCCACCGCGACCTCAAACCCGGCAATATTCTGGTAGACGCGCACGGGAATCCGAAGATCCTCGATTTCGGCGTTGCCAAAGCAACCGATGTAGACATCCAGGGTACCGCGGTTGAAACAAACGCCGGCGGCATCCTCGGCACATTCCAATACATGAGCCCCGAGCAGGCGGCCGGCGAATCAAAAAGTGTCGACACTCGCTCAGACGTCTATGCGCTCGGCGTTGTTCTGTACGAATTGCTGACTGGCGGATTGCCCTACAACGTTTCCAAGCGAGCCCTCCTCGAAGCCGCCCGTGTGGTTTGTGAAACACCGCCCGCTCGACCGAGCACGATCGCCCGCGCCATACGCGGCGACATCGAGACGATCCTGCTGAAGACGCTTGAGAAAAACCGTGAACGCCGGTATCGCAGCGTGGGCGATCTGAGCGACGACATCTCGCGCTTCATGGAAGACCGGCCGATCGAGGCACGCCCACCGAGCGCGCTGTATCAACTGAAGAAGCTGGCCCGCCGCCGCAAGGGTTTGGTTGGCGGCATCTCCGCGACACTGGCAGCGATTGTCATCGGCGGCATCAGCACATTGTGGTACGCAGTGGAAGCGAACGCTCAGCGGGAT
>CAZTAR010000150.1:0-10116 GCA_964611695.1 uncultured Planctomycetaceae bacterium
TCGCACAGATCGCAGCCCTTTTCTACCCCCACCTGGTGAGAAATGCGGGCTAGAGTTCCACGGGAACGGGATGAACATTCCAGATTTGCTCGGCATACTCGCGTATTGTCCGATCGCTGGAGAACTTGCCCATGTTCGCGGTGTTCAGGATCGACATTCGGGTCCAGCCGACCCAGTCTTGGTACGCACGGCTGACACGGTCCTGGCACTTGATATAGGCCGCGTAGTCCGCGAGGACCATGTAGGGATCCCCTTCCTTGAGCAGGCGATCGATCAGCGGTTGGAATAATCCCGGTTCGTCGGGCGAGAACGTGTTCCCCGCGATTTGGTCGATGGCCTGCCGCAGCTCATCGTTGTCGTAGTAGCAATCCCAAGGGTTATACCCGGCGGCCTTGCGAGCTTCGACCTCTTCCGCCGTCAGCCCGAAGATGAACATGTGCTCGTCGCCGATCTCTTCTTGCATTTCAACATTGGCGCCATCGAGGGTGCCAATGGTGAGGGCGCCGTTAAGGGCAAACTTCATGTTGCCTGTGCCGGAGGCTTCCATGCCCGCCGTGGAGATTTGCTCGGATAGTTCAGCGGCAGGAATGATGTACTCGGCAAGCGCGACGCCGTAGTTTGCCAGGAAGGCTACTTTCAGGCGATCCGCTGCGGCCGGGTCCGTGTCGATCAATTGGCTCACGGCGTTCGCGAGTTTGATCGTCAGTTTGGCGTGGTGATACCCCGGCGCGGCCTTGCCCGCCAACATGATCGTCCGCGGCACCGCGTCCTGAGCCTTTCCGGACTTGATCCGATTGAAGAGCGTGATGGCGTGTAGGATGTTCAGGAGTTGGCGTTTGTAATCGTGGAATCGTTTGACCTGACAATCGAACATCATATCAGGATGCAGGACCGTCTTCTGTTTGTCTTTGATGTAGGAAGCAAGGCGGTTCTTGTTGAGCCTCTTGACTTCGCGCCATCGCTTCTGGAACTCGGCATCATCCGCCAATGGGATCAGCCGACGAAGTTGATCCAGGTTGGTCGTCCATTTCTTGCCAATTGCATCCGTGATCAGGTAGGCAAGTGGAGAGTTCGCCTTTTTGAGCCAGCGCCTTGGCGTGATGCCGTTCGTTTTGTTGTTGAAGCGGTCGGGATAGAACTCATGGAAATCTCTCAGGACACGGTCTTTGAGTATTTGCGTGTGCAATGCCGAGACACCATTGACCGAGTGGCTACCGACGATGGCCAGGTGGGCCATTCTCACTCTCGCTCCGAGGCCGGCTTCGATGAGAGACATGCGCGCAATGCGTCTCAAGTCTCCCGGGTATCGGCTTGAAACCTCGAGGAGAAATCGGGTGTTGATTTCGTAGATGATCTCCAGGTGCCTTGGTAGCAGGTTCCCAATCAGCGCGGTCGGCCAACATTCCAGCGCTTCCGGCATGACCGTGTGATTCGTATAGGCGAAAGTGGCAACGGTAATGTCCCACGCCTCATCCCATCCGACGCCATGGCAATCCATCAGTATCCGCATGAGTTCAGGGATAGCCAGCGCGGGGTGCGTGTCGTTGAGCTGAATGGCGGCACAATTAGGAAGTTCCTTCCAATCGTCATGCTGCGAGGAGAAGCGGTTGAGGATGTCTTGCAACGAGGCCGAGATCAGGAGGTACTCCTGCTTGAGTCTCAATTCACGGCCTTGCGCGGATTGGTCGTTGGGGTAGAGGACCTTGGTGATGTTCTCGCTCCGCGCCTTGTCCTCACAGGCCCGCATGTAGTCGCCGTGGTTAAAGTAATCCAGGTCGAACTCGCGCGTGGACTTTGCGGAAAAGAGGCGCAGGGTGTTCACAGTGTTGTTGTGAAAGCCTGGGACCGGCATGTCGTAGGGCAGCGCCTGAACGTCGTGTGTGTCGATCCAGCGATATTTGATTTTACCTTGTTTGTCGGTGAAGCCCTCTGATCGCCCGTAGAATTGAACGCGAAAAGTGTGCTCAGGTCTGGCGATTTCCCACGGGTTGCCGAGTCTGAGCCAGTCGTCCGGGTCCTCTATTTGACGCCCCTCTTCGATGCGCTGTTGAAACATGCCGTAGTCGTATCGAATGCCATACCCGTAGCCGGGCAGTTGTAATGTCGCCATCGAGTCGATGAAGCAGGCTGCGAGCCGTCCCAATCCGCCGTTTCCCAGTCCCGCTTCTTCTTCCAAGCTTCTGATATCCTCAATACCGTGGCCGAGATCGTTGAGTGCCTGGTAGCACTCGTCGTAGAGTTCGAGGTTGATGAGGCTGTTACCGAGTGAACGTCCAATCAGAAACTCGAGTGAGAGGTAATAAACGCGCTTGGTGTCAGGCTTGGTGTAATAAGCTTTTCGAGTGGCGATCCAGCGCTCGATGAGCCTGTCGCGGACCGTTCTCGCCAACGCGACAAAGAGGTCATGCTTGGTTGCGAAACCGGGCACCTTCGCCTGCGTGAAGGAAATGTGGTGCAGGAAAGATCTTTTCAGGGTATCGATGTCACAGCCTCGGCGTGAGTCATTGGGCTTGGATACTCTGGTCGGTGTGTTCGGAGTGTCGAGTAAAGTCATTGTTATCCCACTATGCCAAAGTAGTTTCGGCATGTCTCAAGGATATGAGACGCCGAGGATGGTCTCCAATCAATTGACGCCATTCTTTAACACGTGAAGTCGCGTGTGATGGGTGCGGTGACTACTCCGTTAGCACTCGACATCGAACGCAGCTTCGGCTTCTTCGATTTTCTCGGCAAGCTCACCTCGTATTTCCATGAGTTGGCCGCTGGTGATCCCGATTTCATCGAGGAAGTCTTGCGTGAGTTCTTGATCTTTCGCCGTCAGGGCCAGCCCGAGCTTCTCCTGGCAGCACAAAATATCGGCGGTTTGCAGGGTCATCCCGATCTTCCGGAGGTCGTCCGGCAGATCATGAGCACGATGGTGGAAACCGGCAGCGGCCTGTAAGGTTTTTGGGAATCTCCACTGTGTCGTGAGGCCCTCACCGAAATCCTCGTGTGTGGCGCCGACGATTCCCTGTTCTAGTTGATGGAAGTCCCCATCCTCCACGTCGCACCTTCGGCAGACTTCTCCGAGTTCCTTCGGGAAGACCTGTCGTTCCACCAGTAGCCCCAAATCGTGGATCAGGCCGGCCAGGAAGAATTCGTCTCCGGCGGCCGAATGGCCTGTCACCTCAGCGAATCGTTTCGCTGCGACCCCTACCGCAATACTGTGTCTCCAAAGATCCTTGGCCGGGAAGAGATTGGCGTATTGCCGCCCACTGTACATTTTGGCAAGTGAAGCGGCGACGGCGATGTTCTTGACGGCCACCCCGCCGAGCAACAAGGATGCTCGTTCCACATCGGCCACCTGTCCGGGCAGGCCGTAAAACGCCGAGTTCACGACCTTTAATATTTTCGCGGACAGGGCGGGGTCGCTTTTGATCACCTTTTGAAGATCATCGGCTGTGCTTTTCGCATCTTCGACAACGTCGATGATCTTGATCGTGACCTCCGGAAGGGTCGCGATGTCGCTAATGGAAGCGATTGCCTTTGCGACGATTTCTCGACTCGCGTCTGCTGTTTGGACGGTCATAAAGTCTCCCCTGGTTCCCCATCCGATGTGGTTTCGGAACGGCCGCGCACCATCTAGAACAACTCATCGGATGGGGGCTTGATCGGCGTTAGGTTGCATATTGCAGGTGTGAAGGGTGACTAAATGAAAAAGGGGAATGCCGTCGCGCATTATCAGGTTCGGTTGCCGGGTCAATATAGGGCCTACGAGCGGTTTCACTGAATGCGTCGCGGCCCGACCCCCGTGTCGGTCTAGGTAAACCGTTGGTATTCGACGTCCGACCATCCAGGTCTCAGGCGTCCCGTGCAATCAGCGCCGCCCCGAGTGCTCCGGTGAACTGAGCATAGTCCGGTACCAAGACAGCCCGTCCGAGCGCTTCGGATCCCAACTCGACGATAATCGGGTTGTAGGACACCACGCCGCCCGTCATGACCACGTCGCCATCCAGCGGGTCCATCTCCAGCACACGCCTTACAACCGATCGATACGCCGCCTTGGCCATCTCGGGAAGCGGGGTGCCTTTGGCGATTAATGCCAAGAGTTCGGTTTTCGCAAACACGGTGCAAAACGAACCCAACTCGATATCGCCGACGCCTTGTCGCGCAAGGTCGCTCAGCGCCGACAACGGCGTGCCCAGCCGGTCGGCGATCTCTTCGAGGAATGCTCCCGTCCCGGCTGCACATTTCCGGTTCATCTTGAAGGCGCGACGGTCGCCGGTCTCCTCCACCGAGATAACCTTGTTGTCCTGTCCGCCGATGTCGACGATCGTGATCGCCCTTGGAAAGCTCGCGTGGCAGCCGCGCGCGTGGCAGGTGATCTCGGTGATGGTTTTCGTTGCAATGTCAACGCTTCGGCGACCGTACCCGGTCGCGACGACGCCTTCGACTTGCGACAATTCGAGCGAGGCATCCACCAGGATTTCGTCCACACAGCTCGATGCCGCCGCGGAGAAATCCGCGCCGGACTTCCGAACCGCCCGGGCGCACACTTGCCCCGCCCCGTCCAGCAACACAGCCTTTGTCGCCGACGCCCCGACATCCAAACCCAATGACCAACGCTTCGTCATCGATGACTCAATCGCTTGACCTTCCCCGCCAGTTGTTCGACAAACGCCTCAATTTGCGTCCGGGTCTGCTCGTCCGAGTAGCATCGCAGGTCGTTCAAATCGCCCGCGATCGTGATCGACGGCACGCCCGGCCGTTCGAGGATTCGCTGGGCCATTCCGTGGCGCGAGTTCGTGTTGTTCGGACAGGTCTTGCAGTCGTGAAACACGATCCCGTCCACTCCGAACGTTTCGATCATCTCGGTCAGGTATCGTTCCTTGTACGGGTCGGACCGAACGATAAACAACTCCGTGTAGGCCCTCTCCATGGAGTCAAACGGATCGCCCGGATCGAGCGCGGTGAATATCCACGAGTTCGCGTAGGTGCTCGCGACGACGCAGGCCCGCAGCTCCAGGAATTGCACGGCCAAGTCGCGCAACCGCCCCCAGATCGGCATCCCTTCCCAATACAGTCGGAACTGTTCTCCCTCGACCGCGGCGACTCCGTCCGCAATCCGCGTCTTCAATTCCGGCAGCAGCACGTCGCTGTAATAGGTGTTTGCCGCTTCTGTCCCGCGCATCACGACGGCCGGGGCCATGTGGATCGTGCTGTCGAAGAACGTCAGGGGTGACGGCCTCGCCGCCGCTGTTTCCAGTACTTCCTTCCACAGGTCCGAGCATCGGCGCGAAAGCCGTACCGTCTCCCGCAGTCGATCGATGTCGAACTTCGCTCCGCCGACTTCCTCCAACGTCGGCACCAGCGCTTCGATCTGCCCCGCGATACCGGCGACGTGGACGTCGGTCACTGCTCCGACGCCCGTGTAACACTCGATGCCGATGACAGGCTTGTCCCACCGCCGCCCGTACCACGCGAGCCAGTCCTGCACGTCGCGGCACTGGTTGGTGTTGTAGACCAGCACGTCGGGCTTCGGGATGGAGGTGATGCCCTCGTACGCATCGGCGAGGGGCGTGCGGCCCTGAAGAAACGCGCCGATATCGCTCGTCATGTAGGAGCAGACTTCGGGGGAATAGCCCGTTGCGTTCGCCGTGGGGATTGTTTCGGTCGCCATGCGTGTCGCGCCGAGCATCGCACCGTGGTTTTCCGGGAAATAGACGGCGAAGCCCATCGCGCGGAGCAATTCCGCCGGGCCGACGCTCGTACACCAGGCCACTTTGGGGTGCCCCGTCTTGACAGCCTGATCCAGTTCGTGGAAGTGATCGGCCATCAGCGTTCGCAATCGCTTGGCTGCAGCGATCTTCTTAATCGCGACCCGTTTAGACTCGGCCATCAGCGTGCCTCCGACGATTTCCGCCAATCTTCACGCATCCGCAGGACCCGGATCACACCCAGATACTCTCGCACCGTACAACATCTCATACATAACGCAATGCTGCCACTTTAGCCGATGACGAATTGCGAAATAGCATGCTCTCTTGCAACACAGCCGATCGCGAGCGTCGCGCTCACGCATCCTGTTTCGGCTAGCCTCTGTGGTACTCGACAATTAGCACAGAAGATATCGCGAAGCTGCCTAACTATGAGTCTTGCTGTGTATTCCCCCTTTTTTGTTGGAGCTCTTCCAACGCTCTGGCGGCAACCTCGTGAAGATAACGGACAAAACCGTAAAGGTAATCTATACTCGCTGTCTCGGCTTCTTCGTACCAAGGATTCATAACAACCGAACGCAAAACGAACACTCCGAAGGCTCTGTATTCTTTTTGAGGAACACCAATCATCTTGAGAACTCGAGCCAGGCTCCTTGCGGAATACTGTTCGTTCTTGAGCTCGGTTCGAGACACATAGAATGGTTGTGCTGCAGCCGATCGATGATAACGCTCTTTGGCCTCTATGCTCGTTCTGGCGTAGACTGCCTTGTTGAGTTCATTTAGTCTTTGCAGGTTTACATCTGTAGCAACCAGCTTTCCCGCCCTCCACCCCATTGGCCGCACAACAAAACAAAGCACATTCGTATCGGGCTCATACAGTGGAACAAATGTGAACGGATACGCAGCCTCAGTTGTTCCAAAACACTCGCTCTGAAAGTGCGTAAAAAGATGGCGGTGGTTGACTAGATGCTTGAACAACTTCTTCGCGCTTAACAGACTCGTTCTTATGATGCGCCCATGGCCATCAAACGTAAGGGGTATGACCTTGTGTGCAAGCCAACAGCCCAATGCGACCGCCCCAGGCTTGGACCCCTCAAGGATGTATCCACCAACTGCATCAATGGAGGGCAATTCGTCAATTGCGCGGACACCGCCTTCGTCGGAGGAGATATACTGTGCCCGCTGTCGAATCAATTCCGTGACTAGGCCATTGCGAAACGCGACCATGCCAGCCGGGTACGGAACATAACCCATTTTATGTGGGTCTATGACAACCGAGTCCGCGTCGCCAATTGCGAGGAACGCAGCGTATACTTCCCGATCAGCCCAACGCACACGTGATGCCTTTACCGACCGATTGGGGATGACTGTTTCCACTCGCACATCCGCTTCCATGTCGAGGGCCCGTACGTAGGCATCGCACAGTTCGTCCAGTTTGGCACCTCGGCGCTGTCTGACTATCGGGGCGTTGCAAAACAGGCTGCGAATATAGCCACCCCATGCGGCATCAACGTGAATCCAGAACGAGCGCCCTTGATTCTGCTCGACTGTGTCTCTCAAGAATCGCACCTTGTGTACCGGATCAACCGCCCCTTCTTCAGTTGTGCCCACGATCGGGACCACAGCGCTGACGTACTCATTATCTTTCAGGGCGGCGAGTGCTTCATGGAGTGCGGACATGTCGATCTTGAAACGGCTTGTGACGGGGACCAAGCGGACGGCGTCTTCACCGTATCCGAGAATGTTTGCAGCCTTCCGAATCGAGTAATGAGCTGCGGCGGAGACGAAGAACACTGGATTCATGCTGATGCGAGCCAGTACGCGGTGGAGTCCGACGTTCGAGACATTATATTCGCTTTCCTTATACGCTTGATTAATATCGTCCAAAATGTCTCGTGTCTGTCGCCCGGTCGTTTCATGGATGAAGCGGACCAGCTTGCGTAGCATGAAGAGGGCTTCGCTTGGGCGAAGGCTGACGAGTTCTCTATCCGACAAAGAACGGACATCGCATCCGACTTGGTCAGCGCGCTTTACAAGAAAGGCGAGGCTGTGTTTTTTGCAGTGATTTCTCACGAATAATGGCACGAACTGCGCAGTCCGGGCGACCCAAAGGGCCTCGAAATGCGCAACCGTGCCTCCGGACGTGATGTGAGACCATGATCGCCGCGGGTTGAAACCAAGCATCTCGGAGACCATCCGGCCCACTTCGAGTTCAAGCGCAACGGTCACCGGCGCAGCCTCGTCGGTTACGTTGTTGGGGTTGAACAGGAGCCCTGCGAACATTCCCACCAATGACGGAAGGGTCTGCTCGGAGAGCATGTGGCCGATGTATCGAGGCGAGTGGAAGGGAAAGTGCAGTTTCAGTTCGTTAAGGGCTTGCTCTAGCCACGCGGTAAGCTCGTCAAGCCAAGCTTCATGGCTCTCACTCCTTCTGCGTGAGCGCCCGACGATGACTGGATCGGACGGGAAGTAGTTCCTACGCCAATGGATGTAGTCTTGGAAAACCCGATGAAGCAACTCCTCCCAGATTGGAGCATTCTCGGCTCTTGGGCCGAGGAACCAAGCTGCCAGCGGGTTTCCCGTCTCTTGGTTCCCGCTGCATGCGCGAAGGTGCTCTTTTTCTATTGATTCGTCCATGGGCTCTCCTTGAGTATCTGGAATGCGCCTGGAACCGAGCTTTCGCGCCACGAGTTCGCCCGAAAGCATGTTGAAATAGGGGAAGGTATGCCTGCCTGGGCTCTGTTCGTGAATGCACGGCATCTGGCTACCGTGAGTGCCGACAACAACAGCGACTTCCGACGCACATTATCGCCTGATGATCGCCCTGCGTCAAGGAGTTTCTCACCTTGGTGGCGTATCTTTTGCGGAGAGTGGGACGTTAGTCGCATAAAAGGCCGTGCGCGCCCTTCTAGGGCAGCCGAGGAAGAATGGGTATATTTGATTGGTCACACAGGCAAGAATAGTGTCGGAACAACGATCTCCGCTGGGATCGCAGGGCCTCATTCGGTATAATTGCGATTGGCAAGCCTAGCCCATGGAGGATACCCAAGTGAAAACCGGTACGCTCGCGCTCGCTGTGTGCTCAGCTATCGCTGTCAGCCTTCTTGTAAGCCGTCCGACGATCTGTGCGGCCTCCGAGGATATCTTCGAACTTCACGGCGATAGCGGAAGGCTATTCGAGGAACTCGAAATAGGCTCGAAGCTGGTTTACTTCCACCAGCGGATGATTGGCGAGGCCATTGTCGAGAAAGACTACATTGTCTATCAACTGGATCGAGACTCGGAGGAACTTCTCGCGCGGAAGAGCCACTGGCGTGACGATCTGCCTGCGACGTTTCCGCATTCGCTGATTACGGAAGATGAGGCGATGATGAACGTCGGTGGGGAGATTGAAGGCAGCCGGTTGTATATCATTTCCCCTGAATCAGACGTCTTTCCACTCGATCCCGTGCCGGAGAACCCTTGCTGGGTGGTTCGAAGTATTGACGAGTTTGGCGTGTACACCGTTACAGTCGTTGATGCGGTGTCGGGCCAGGTGCTCGGCAATGGTGTCCCGCCTCCCTACACAGCCTATTCCATGACAGGTCCGCAGTATTCGGATCCATGTGATGGAGCGTGGACAAGCTGGTCACAGAATGCCGAGTCCTGGTTCAACACGATGGGCTACTCGACTCAAGAAGAGGTGTGGCCGGAGGAGTCGCAGATCCAAAGCCACATCCAGTCCGAACAGACAGCGATGTTCTACGAATTGGCGCACGGCGGCAGCAACTACTTTTCCAGCGGATGTTCGGGGGGATCCTATTACGTGTATACGTATGCCACGGAAATTGGAGCCTGGATAGCCGACTACGCGAAAATGCCGTTCGCCTTCATCGGAAGCTGCGATGGCATGTGCTATACGAGCGACAATACTTTCGCGTACGAGTTCCGAAAGGGCTCGAACAACAACGCGACAGTCGTGGGATACTGTGGCATGTCGGAACCGCAGTGCGACACTTGCTGGAGCTACTCTCTTTCCTGGCAGAGTTCTCTCTTTAGCTACATGAACCAGGGTTACGCGGTCAAAGATGCCTTTGATCAGGCCAATGCGGATTGGCCTGTCTGTGCCGGCGCGAATAACTGCATGCGATTCGCCGGCGATGAAGACTTCGCTGTTGTGCCTGTCGTCCCGAGGCATTTCCCCGAGAACGACACTTGTGAGGGAGCCACCGCCGTCACAAACGGCACTTTCGGCGGTTCAACTGAGTACGCCACAAACGACGGTTCCGCCACTTGCGGTATTTCCAGCAGCACGCCGGATGTGTGGTTCACCTTCACTACGGTTCCCAGCGGGACGTTGATTGCGGAAACCTGCGGCTCCAGCTTTGACACGGTCCTCTCTATCTACACAGGGTCCTGCGGCAGTCTGACTGAAGTTGCG
>CAZTAR010000151.1:0-10100 GCA_964611695.1 uncultured Planctomycetaceae bacterium
CTCGGCCGCGAGGATGGCATTCTGAATCGTCTCAAGGTCTCGCATCTCGCCGACGAGAATGACGTCCGGGTCGGATCGCAGCACGCGACGAAGCGCCTCACCAAAGCTCGTGACGTCGTTACCCACCTCACGCTGATTGATCAGGCTCTTCTTATGTTCGTGGTAATACTCGATCGGGTCTTCAACCGTCACGATGTGCCTGTCGAGTTCGTGGTTGATGTAATTGAGCATCGAGGCGAGCGTGGTCGTCTTACCCGAACCCGTGGGACCACACACGAGGAACAGCCCTCGGGGACGCCGACACAATGCCCGGGTAATGGGCGGGAGACCAATCTCTTCAAACGTCAAAAACTTCGTCGGAATCAACCGCAAGACGATGGCGACATTACCCTTCTGCTTGAAAATGGAGACGCGGAATCGGCCCTCATCACCGAAAGCAAAGCCGAAGTCTGTTCCGCCTTCTTCCTGAATCTCCTGCTGGTTCCGCTCGGGGGTAATCGACTTCATGAGGGCGACGCAGTCCTCGGGTTCGAGCACTTTGGTCTCGAGTTGTCGAAGGCGACCGTGAAGCCGCAGAATGGGCGGACGTCCGACGGACAAGTGAATATCCGAAGCGCCGCGCTTGATGCATGTTTCGAGAAGGCGGTCAATGTGAATCGTGGCCATTTGAAACCCGTTCCCTCGTTTTGCCCGGTTGCGTGAGACACACTCCGCACATTCCGTGCGGTCGGTCATGATATTCGCCAGGGGCTACTCTTGCTCTGTTTCCACCTCAGCCTGGGTGATGCGTGTAATCTCCTCGATCGACGTCATGCCGTTGAGAATCTTCCGGTGACCATCCTCCAACAGTGTCGTCATGCCGGTGGCCTCAGCCGCTCGCCGTATTTCGGTAACACCTGCGCGGTTGAATGCCAGCTCACGTAACTCCGCGTTCATTTCGAGCATCTCGAAGATACCCTTGCGCCCACGGTAGCCCGTATCGTTACAGTGTGAACATCCCCCGGGCTTGTAGATCGTGTGCCCCTTCAACATCTCCGGCGTCATTCCACACAACGAAAGCAATCTCTCATCGGGATGCTTGTCTTCCTGCTTGCATTCTTTGCACAACACCCGGATAAGACGCTGGGCCATGATCGCCTGAATACTACTGGCAATCAGGAACGGCTTGACACCCATGTCGGTCAGTCGAGTCAATGCGCTGGGGGCGTCGTTCGTGTGAAGCGTAGAGAACACCAGGTGCCCCGTAAGGGCCGCTTGGATAGCGATTTCACCGACAACAAGGTCACGAATCTCGCCAACTAAAATGATGTTCGGTGCTTGTCGAAGCATCGATCGCAGAATTCGATCAAAACCAAGTCCGATCTCATCGCGAACCTGGCATTGGTTCATCCCCGGGAAAACGTACTCAACGGGATCCTCGGCGGTAATGATCTTCTTGTCCGGTCGGTTCAACTCCTGGAGTGCGGAATAGAGCGTCGTGGTCTTGCCGGAACCGGTCGGGCCCGTCACGAGGAAGATGCCGGTCGGCCGCTGAATGATCTTCATGAACCGCTCGTAGTCCACCGGGTCAAAACCGAGTTGCTGAATACCGACGTTCGCGGATTCCGGCCGAAGAATACGAAGGACAATCGATTCACCGTGGACGCCGGGACAACAACTCACGCGGAAGTCCACATCACTTCCGCTGATGCGAAGCTTGATACGTCCATCCTGCGGCACACGCTTTTCTGAAATGTCGATCCCGGAAATAATCTTCATACGCGTCGTGACGGCGTTCTGAAGTCGCTTGGGAATGTTCTCCCGCTCGAGACACACGCCGTCAATGCGATAGCGAACACGGACCCGATCGCCCATGGGCTCGACGTGGATATCCGACGCCCTCGTGCGAACGGCCTCGGCGATCATCATATTGATCAGTTTAATAATGGGCGCGTCTTCGTCGCCGACATCCTTCTTCCCGGCGGCGCGGGCGTCCTGGTCAAGCGAAGCGTCAACCGAAGCGTCGAGGCTGCGGGAAAGCTCATCAAGCGAACTCTCCGCGCCGGAAAGATAACGCTCGATGTAGGCGCGAATACGAGCCTTCGGGGCAAGCATCGGCTCGACATCGTTCACACCCAGCCGAAAGCGCAACATGTCGAGCGTGTCGAGATCGAGTGGGTCATTAATGATGACCTTGAGACACCCGTTTTCACTGCTCATCGGCAGCACTTCGTTCTGCTTGATAATCTTCTCGGGAATCAGGCTCAGGGCGTTCGGGGGAACCGTCTTTCGACTGACGTCGACATATTCCATCCCGTGCTGCTCGGCAAGTGCCTTGCACACATCCTCGTCAGAGGCGACTTCGAGCTCGACCAACGCCTCGCCGATTCGCTTGTTATTGTTGAGTCCAAACTCCGCGGCGCGATCGGCATCCGCCTTGGAGATAAGCTCCCAATCCTGCAGAATTTCGCCCAGCTTTTTTCGTTTGCGTGCCATTGTCGTTCTAACCACGTACCGTAAGGCGTGCGTGCGTACCGGCTATTCGGCCGCCCGAAACGCTTCGTCCGCCCACAACGGACGGATCGTGCGAATCGTCACCGACCGACCGCCCTGTAAATGGCAGCCGTCGCATACTTATTGGATCAGAAGCCGCGATGCGTTTCGACGCACCTCGGAAGGCTCTCGCTCCGCACTCTAGCAGGCTATTCGCCCCGCGTGTCGATTTTACGCGGCTTCGCTCGCCCAATCAACACACCCCCGCGACACATGCCACTGGCCGATTCCGCTAAAAAAGGGCGTTATCGGGTGTTTGCCACGCAGACATTCTCTTTGTCGCGAACCCCCCGGGGGCGAGAAGGCATACGTAGTCCGGCGATTCTCGGCCCGTTGATCTCGGACGCCGCTTTCACGTCGGCTTTCCGCTCGCACTGGCCGTCAACATTAGATCGTCCACACGTCCACGCTCCATGAGAAAGCCAGCCAATGTGGCAACCATGACCGCATTGTCAGTGCAGTAGTCCAGGGGCGTGAGCCGCAACGCGACGCCCCTCCTCCCACACTGCTCCGAGAGACGATCTCGTAAGACGGAATTCGCGGCAACACCACCCCCGATCACCACGCTCGATATCGCCGTTCGGGCCGCCGCGCGCAGGGTCTTCTCCGCCAGAACGTCGGCAACGGCCGCAGAAAAGGACGCGCAGATATCATCAACGTGCCCTGACGAGAGCTTGCTCAAACCCCCGGTGGTCTTGCCCGCCCCATGCACGTGGTACAACACGGCCGTTTTCAGGCCACTGAATGAAAAATCCAATGAGTCGCGACCCAGCAAAGTCCTGGGAAACGCAACCGCCTCGGGATTGCCGGCCTTGCCGCGCCGATTCACGATCGGCCCGCCCGGATAGCCGAGATTCAAAATCGTCGCGACCTTGTCAAACGCCTCGCCGGCGGCATCGTCAATCGTGCGTCCAAGCACGCGGATGTCATCGTAATCGCGGACGTGGTAAAGAGAGGTGTGACCGCCGGAAACAACCAATGCCACGGCAGGCCACGGTGCGGATTCCATGCCAATCGCCGCGCTCGTGGCGTGTGCATGAACATGGTTAATCCCGATCAGAGGTTTTCCCCAACTCCACGCGAGTGTCTTGGCGGCCGTGAGACCGATCAAGAGCGAGCCGATCAAGCCCGGGTGCCGTGTCACGGCGATGGCATCGATGTCCGCCGGTGAGCATCCAGCCTGCGCCAGCCCCTCCTTCACGAGTAAGTCCAGCCTCTCCAGGTGGGCCCTCGAAGCCAACTCGGGCACAACCCCCCCGTACTTAGCATGAACGTCAAATTGGGTGGCGATCAGATTGCACCGAATCTCCCCTTTGTGATCCACAACAGCCACGGCCGTTTCGTCGCAAGAGGTCTCAATGGCAAGAATGGTCGGCATGTCATTCGCCCAAAGCCGATTGGGTTGTCGCGGGCCCTCGGGCAGAAGGTGAAATCTGGTCGCGGAGGTATTCAACCGCCTTCTGAAGCTGGACATCCGCCTGAAGCAACTCTTCGGCGACAGCGCGGGCTTCAGGGGAAACTAATCCGGAACCGGAACTTGTATCAAAACCAGAATTGGCAGCGGAATCGGAACCGGAAGACGTCGGCGTGAAGGCGGATGAATCGTCGGGGCGGGTCGCCTGAGGCTTCGTCTCCGACTCGTCGGGAACCAGGCGGCCAATTCGACGCCACATCTTCAACCAACGGATTTCCTGACTCTCACTCAAGTTGACGGGAATCGTCGGCGCGACACCCCAACTCGTATCAAGCGCCGCCTGGGGGGTCTTGTGAATGCACTCCCCATTCGGAAGATAGTAATAGGCGGTTGTCAGTTTAATGGCGCCCTGCTGGCGGTTCAGCTCAACGACTTCCTGAACGCAACCCTTGCCGTATGATCTCTCGCCGATGATGGCGGCCCGACCATGATCTCGCAATGCGCCGGCGACGATCTCGGCCGCACTGGCGGTCGACCCGTTAATCAGCACGGCCATCGGCAGATGTGGGTAAGCCATGTCGTGCGTGGCGAACCATTGCTTCGGATCGGTCTTTCGCCCGCGCGTACTCACGATGAGCCCGGAGTCGAGAAACCGGTCGGCAACTTCGATGGCGCTGTTCAGAAGACCGCCCGTGTTCTCACGAAGATCGAGAACTAAACCACGGACACGCCGCTCAACGAGACGGCCAACCTGCTTGTCCAACTGCTCATCGACGTTCTGGGTGAACTTGGTCAGACGGATATAAGCGATTCTGAACTCGGGATCGAGGATGTAGAGCCAATCTCCGTTCGGCTCGCGCGACCAACCCCTCACCGGATCGAGGTGGATGACTGCCCGGCGAACGGTCACGTCGCGCGGCGACGCAGGCGATCTCTGCTCTCTGGGTTCCGTGGACTCCTCCGCGCCCGGCGTAATGAGAGTAAGCGTCACCTCCGTCCCAGGCGTGCCATTCAGCATATTGTTGACCGCCTCGACCAGCGGTACACTGCGAACCGGCTCCCCGTCGATATGGGTAATGATATCTCCAGGCTGGATGCTGGCCTCTGCCGCGGGCGAGTGCGGCTCACGGCTAAGCACTTCAAGGCCTTGATTCGTCGCCCAAACATCAGCGCCGATACCGCCGAAGACGCCCTCGGTACGCTCTTTGAATCGGGCATAGGCCCGACGATCGAGGTAGATGGCATGAGGATCGTCGAGGTATTCGACCATGGCGTTGATACCGGCGTTCACGGCGGCATCCACGAGTTCCTCGTCGTCCACGTCATTGACATACCGGTGCTGGATTTGAGAGCGGACATCCACAAGCGGGCCGAACGCTTTGTAGACGGAATCCCGTCCCGCGATGATTTGCGGCATCTGCCACATCAGCAGAACGATAATCAGGATGACAAAAATCCACGCGAGATTCCGCTTGGGCACCGCAAGAGCCTCCTCAAGGTGTAATCGATCGGCCGAGGCGAGGCCTAAGATTCTCATACCCCCACACCAAGGCGTCAAGCCTGCGGCGTCCCAGGGTGTGGTTCACTTTGATCTGTGGGTGCCACTGGCAGCTTGCTGCCAGTGCCGGTACTGGCGGACAAGCTGTGCGTGCCGGCCAAAGTGAACCACTACCCGTCCCCGACCAAGGAGGATCCAGGGCAACCATGCCTGTGTCGCATACGATTCGCTTCAGTTCACTGTATTTGACCGATTCAAAATAGGAATCTACTGTACACACCAGGAGAGCGGGGCCGCTCGCGCCCGAACCAAAGTGCGGCGCGAGTTCACACAACCTCTTGTCTCGCCGTCAAGAACATCGAATGCGAGAAGGTTTTCCAGTCTGGTGGAGGTGAGAACGTGATCCATGCCACTCCGCGCACAAAACGGCGAATTCGACTGATCAATCCCAACTCGCCGCTCACAACGATCACCATGCCGGACGTGATCCGAAAAATGACCTTCAACCGCAAGGCGATCTTCGCGCCGACCGGCCTGACAATCTGCGCGGCCATCGTGCCAGGCAACTGGGACGTGGAGGTTGTGGACGAATGCGTGTCAGACAAGCCGCACATTGCCAAGGCGAATTGCGATATCGTCGGCATCAGTGCGATGACCACACAGGCGAAACGAGCATACGAACTGGCCGACGCCTACCGGGCGATGGGCGTGGCAGTCATCCTCGGCGGTATTCATCCGTCCGCCCTGCCGGAAGATGCCTTGCCGCACTGCGACGCGGTCTGTAAAGGCGACGCGGAATCCACGCTTCCCCACGCCATCGCGGATTGGGAACAGGCCGTCCGACAAACCGGCGATCCGAAACAGGGAACCACAAGCCTCAAACGCATTTACGACAGAGAAGACTACCCTACCGCGCCGATCAAGACACCGCGTAAGGACCTACTCAATCCGCAGGACTACCTCATTGCCAACCCCATCCAGACGACACGAGGCTGTCCTCACGCATGCAACTTCTGCACGACGCCGGGCGTCTTCGGTCGAAAGTTTCGGCAACGCGAGATTGCCGACATCGTCGAGGAAATGAGAGAGGCTCACGAAAGACATAACACATGGTGCTTCATCTTCGCCGACGACAACTTCGCGGGCAACCAGGAATGGGCCATGGAGTTGTGCGCGGCGATCGAGCCCTTGAATGTGTCCTGGGCTTCGCAGTGTGATATCCTCGTCTCCAAAAACGACAAGCTCCTGGCGGCAATGCGGCGCTCAGGCTGCCAAGGACTAATCCTCGGTCTGGAATCACACAAACAGGACACCCTTGAAGAGGCCGGCAAACGATTTGTCCGAAGCGATAGCTACGAACAACGCATCCGAAAAATCCAGTCGTTCGACATCAGTCTCTGGGGAGCATTCATCTTTGGCTTCGACCACGACACCTGGCAAGACCTCATGCAAACGTGCCAATGGGCCCAAAAGATGGATCTCGCGATGAGCTGTTACCCAATCCTCACACCCTATCCCGGAACCGCCATCTTCGACCAATTCGAAAAGTCCGGCCGACTGCTGACGCGCGACTGGGACAAGTACAACGGGGCGTCAATCGTCTTCCAGCCAAAGAGACTCACCAAGGCCCAACTTCGCCACGCACAAATGGCTGCCTTCGCCGAGTTCTTCTCTTTCAAATCGGCGATGAGCAGGCTCAAACTCTGGCCACTCAAGAAACGGGCCTGGTTGGCGAACATCGCCATCTCCCAAGGCATCCGCTACTACTACCGAAAATTCGATCGACAGATTCCGCAGTTCAACGATTTCCTCGACCCGACCGGCCGGGCATGGTCCTACTACGACAAAGACACGGACACAAAAGAAACCGTGTCGGATGAAGCCATATCAGGCCTCATGCAGCAGGCCGTCGCGATCAGTGATCCAATGCGACAGGCCGGCGAAAACCTAAGCAAACTCAACAAAGAAACCGCAACCGCATGATCAGAGAAACTATGAGCGTGCTCCTTCGGTCTTGAGATAACCAAACCCGGAAAAACAATGGGCCAATTATCCCACGCCAGGGAGCACGCTCATAGTTCCTCTGATCCTGGCAGCCGAAGCTCTTTGGAAGAATCTAAACACCCTCCGGGGAAACTGGCGTGACATCACAGCACCAGGAAGAAACCTTCGAACTACAAACCACCGCCGCCGTGATTCGCGGCACGCGACTTGGTCGAGGCGATCCGATCGTACTGCTGCACGGCGGCCCTGGCTGTTACGACTACTTCGCACGCTCGGCCTTCACCCAGTGGTTGGCAGAACGATTCACCGCCTACAGCTACGACCAACGTGGATGCCGGAATTCGCCATCGGATGGACCGTTCACCGCGGCGGCGAACGTGGACGACCTGGAAACCCTGCGCCGACGGATCGGCACGGAGCGAATCTCGCTATTGGGTCATTCGGCCGGTGCGCTCCTGGCTTTGCACTACACCGCAACGCATCCCAACAACGTCGATCGGCTGGCATTGGTGGGGCCGGCGGGGCTGGGTGGAAGCTGGCTACGTTCGTTTACCGAAACCATCCGCGAACGTCTGACAGCCAAGCAGCGTTTTGCGCTGTCCGAGTTGGACCGTCACATCCTGCATGCCTCTGATCGAGAAGAACGCGCGAACCTCTATCAGGCACGATTCAACGTCTTACTGCCATGTTATGTCGATCCGAGCCACCGTGATGTGGCGCCAATGCTAGCGTTCTACAGCCGAGAAGTTAACGTCCGGCTGGGCTCATCGATGCGCGACGCGGCGCAGGACGAGGCGTGGCGATCTCGCCTGCAAGCCTTTCGCGGACCGGCCTGCGTCATTCACGGACAAAGTGATCCCATTCCGTGGCAAGTGGTCGAAGAGATAGCTGCATTGTTTCCCCGGGCAATGGTGAAGCCGATTCCACATTGCGGGCACTTTCCGTGGTTGGAAGAACCACAAGCGTTTCAAGCGGCCATGGTTGCGTTTCTGCACCCGGGGGGATAGAACGTAGGCGACTATTGAGCTTTGGATGGCCAATGAAACAAGGGGCAAGCCCATGGATCACAATCCATGGGCTCCTGATAGAGGTCAATTGTTTCTTTAACCATGTAAACTTCAATAGGTGTCGAGAGGCGTGAGCGATGAAATGCTGCTTCTTCGATGGATTGAAACGGAACCCACCCACAAGCGGCGTCTTCGCAGCGCTGACCAATACAGAGGAGTACAACAAACATGGACCAGAAACGAACCACACGACTGAAAGCAGCAATGAAGAAGGCGAGACTGGGCGCGATATTCGTGTCAAACCCGAAGAACGTGAAGTACTTGACCGGCTTCCAGACGATGATGCCGGGCGAAGTACAAGGCTTCGGAGACCCGGAAGGCTTCGTGCTGGTCCACAAGGGGCGGTTCCACTTCCTTTGTGACGGCCGATACATCGAAGGCGCGCGACAGCTCGCGGGCGTAAAACCCGTGCAACTCAAACCGCCTGTCAACGCGAAGAACATCGCCGGCGTCATCAAAAGCCTGCTCGCGAGTGGCACGAAGACAGTGGGAATAGAGGAAGACGCACTCCTGTACACGGACGGCGTCGGCCTGAAGAAGCACCTCAAAGGCGTGCGGCTGGTGCCGGCGGAGGGGCTCTTCGCGGAACTTCGCGTCTGCAAGACCCCCCAGGAAGTGAAGCTCATCCACAAAGCGGAAGACATCACATCCGACTGCTTCAAACACATCACCAAGTTCATCCGCCTCGGCATGACCGAACGTGACGTCGCCATGGAGGTTGAGCGATTCATGCGATCAAAGAGCGAGGGCAACTCGTTCGACCCGATCGTGGCCTTCGGAGCAACGTGCTGCAATCCTCACTACGTGCCGAGCCCGAAGCGCAAGCTCAAGAAGGACCAAATGGTCCTGCTCGACATGGGGGCGATCTACAAAGGTTACTGCGGCGACATGACGCGGATGGTCTCGATCGGCAAGGCAAGTTCTCGGTTGCGCGAAGTCTATGCCATGGTGCTCGAAGCACAGACCAACTGCATCAAGGCGGTCCGGCCAGGCGTCACCGCTCACGATCTTGACATGGTTGTGCGTGACACTTTCCAGACTCAGGGCACCCTCGAACACTTCTTGCACGGTACAGGACACGGTGTGGGGCTCGCCATCCACGAAGACCCGCGAATCAAAATTTCCTTCAAGACCAAAATCCGCCCCGGCATGGTCTTCAGCGTGGAGCCCGGACTCTATTTCCCGAAATGGGGCGGTGTACGAATCGAAGACCTTGTTGTCGTGACTGAGAAAGGTTGCAAGAATCTCACCCGGGCACCGAAGAAATTGCTGGAACTTAATCTGTAACACGCTCTAACATAGCCGGTGACACAGGCGTCACACCTGTGTCACACTACCTCGTCCAGCGGGGTGTCCGACCCTTTCAGAATGAATGGGTGGAAGATTCCTCTAATCGCGCGAAGGTGGTTTTCCACCCTTTGCTGCACATAGAATGGGGCGCCCAGCAGTAGCGTCGGCCCCCCGTGGCCGACGAGGATAACCGGTTTGCTTGCACCATTGTGCACACACACTACAAGATCGAACACTATCCACTAGCCCGCCTTTCTCACCAGTGGGAGTCTTCGGGTTTTCCGAGGCGTCTTTG